>NZ_JBEPFC010000032.1:0-53878 GCF_040301705.1 Streptomyces sp. NPDC000151
GCCACCGCGGCGACCAGTACCGCGCCGTCCGGGCCCGGCGCCGGGCGCACCGTGTGCCGGCCGCGGGCCATCGCCACCTCGGCGGCGCACCGCCCCTCGCGCACCATCACGTTGAAGTTGACGACGGGGCCTGCGGCGAGCCGGCAGTCCGTGGCGGCGCCGCCGGGGAAGGACAGCGGCCGGAACGGCTCGGTGACGGCGGTCCGCTCACCGTCCACGGTCAGCTCCATGCCGCCCCCGGCCACCATCGTGAGGACGCGCCGGACGCCGGGCAGCGGGGAGTACGGGCCGTCCCGGTCCACGTCCGCCAGGCTGACCCGCCAGTCGAAGGCGTCCCAGCCCGCGCCGGGCGGCCCGGCGGCGATCTCCCGGGTCACGCCGCCCCCGTTGCTCCAGGGGGCGGCGGCGCGTCCGGCGGCCGGCAGCAGTTGCACCCGGTGCATCAGACGGTCAGCACGACCTTGCCGAAGAGGTCGCCCTCCGCCATCTTCGCGAAGCCCTCGCGGGCCCGGTCCAGCGGCAGTTCGGAGTCGATGACCGGCTTGACGCCCTTGGCCGCGCAGAAGCTGAGCAGCCCGGCCAGCTCCTCCTTGCTGCCCATCGTCGAGCCGACGACCTTCAGCTCCAGGAAGAAGATGCGGTTCAGCTCGGTCTTCTCGGGGTTGAAGCCGCTGGTGGCGCCCGAGATCACGAGCGTGCCGCCGGGCTTGAGGGACTTGACCGAATGCGACCAGGTCGCGGCGCCGACGGTCTCGATCACCGCGTCGACCCGCTGCGGCAGCCGCTCGCCGGTTGCGAACGCGCCCTCGGCGCCCAGGTCCAGCGCACGCTTGCGCTTGGCCTCGTCCCGGCTGGTGGCGAAGACCCGCAGGCCCGCCGCCGCGCCGAGGACGATCGCCGCGGTGGCCACGCCGCCGCCCGCGCCCTGGACCAGTACCGAGTCCCCGGGCCGCACGCCCGCGTTGGTGAAGAGCATCCGGTACGCGGTCAGCCAGGCGGTCGGCAGACAGGCGGCCTCCGCGAAGCTGAGCTCCTTCGGCTTGGGGAGTACGTTCCAGGCGGGGACCGCGACCTGCTCGGCGAAGGTGCCCTGGTAGCGCTCGGTGAGGATGGAGCGCGGCTCCTTCGGGCCGACGCCGTGGCCGGTCTGGCCGATCACGGAGTGCAGGACGACCTCGTTGCCGTCCGCGTCGACGCCGGCCGCGTCGCAGCCGAGGATCATCGGGAGGGCTTCTTCGCCGAGCCCCACACCGCGCAGCGACCAGAGGTCGTGGTGGTTGAGGGAGGCGGCCTTGACGTTGACGGTCGTCCAGCCGGGGCGGACCTCGGGAGCCGGGCGCTCACCCAACTCCAGGCCGCTGAGCGGATCGTCACGGTCGATTCGGGCGGCGTAGGCAGCGAACATGATCCGAACGTACGCCGCGGAGTGCGGTAGCGGAACCACGACGCGGTGTGACACGCGCCCCTTCGGGGGCGCGGGGAACTGCGCGCTCAGCCACGGCGTGGCCGCGCCCGGCAACGAGGGCGTACCCCAACGGCGCCTGGCCGGGCAGCCCGGCGGCCGCCGCAAACGCACCGCGCCGCCACCGTACGCATCCGGTCGTACGGCGGCGGCGCGGTGTGCGAGGTCAGCGGCGGGCGACGCCCTCCGCACGGGCGGCGGCGGCCACCGCGGCCGTCACGGCCGGGGCGACCCGGTCGTCGAACGGCGAGGGGATGACCTTGTCCGCGCTCAGCTCGTCGGCGACGACGGCGGCCAGCGCCTCGGCGGCCGCGAGCTTCATGCCCTCGGTGATCCGCGAGGCCCGCACCTGGAGGGCGCCCGCGAAGATGCCCGGGAAGGCGAGCACGTTGTTGATCTGGTTCGGGTAGTCGCTGCGCCCGGTGGCCACGACCGCGGCGTACTTGTGCGCCACGTCCGGGTGGATCTCCGGGTTCGGGTTGGCCATCGCGAAGATCAGCGAGTCCTTCGCCATCTTCGCCACCGCCTCCTCCGGGACCGTGCCGCCGGAGACGCCGATGAAGACGTCCGCACCTTCCAGCGCCGATTCCAGGGAGCCGGTGAGGCCGCCCTTGTTCGTGAAGCCGGCCAGCTCGCGCTTGACGTCCGTCAGGTCGTCGCGGTCCGCAGAGACGATGCCCTTGCGGTCGCACACCGCGACATCCCCGATGCCCGCCTCGATGAGGATCTTGGCGATGGCGACGCCCGCCGCACCGGCGCCCGAGATGACCGCGCGCAGCTGCCCCAGCGCGCGGTCGGTGAGCTTGGCTGCGTTGCGCAGCGCGGCCAGCGTGACCACGGCGGTGCCGTGCTGGTCGTCATGGAAGATCGGGATGTCCAGCTTCTCCTGAAGCCGGCGCTCGATCTCGAAGCAGCGCGGCGCGGAGATGTCCTCCAGGTTCACGCCTCCGAAGGAGGGCGCGAGCCGCACGACCGTGTCGATGATCTCGTCGGTGTCCGTGGTGCCGAGCGCGATCGGCACCGCGTCGACTCCGCCGAACTGCTTGAAGAGGATGGCCTTGCCCTCCATCACCGGGAGGGACGCCTCCGGGCCGATGTCGCCCAGGCCCAGCACCGCGGTGCCGTCCGTGACCACGGCGACGACCTGCGACTTCCAGGTGTACTCGTGGACGAGCTCGGGCTGCTCGGCAATGGCGCTGCACACCTTGGCGACGCCGGGCGTGTACGCGAGGGACAGGTCGTCCCGGTTGCGCACCGGCACCGTCGCCTGGACGGCCATCTTGCCGCCCCGGTGGAGGGCGAAGGCCGGATCGAACGGTTCTCCGTCCGTGCTGCTGTCGCTGCGAGGATTGACGATCTCCGCTGCCACTTGTCTGACCCCTTTATTCGTAAAACAGTTGAGGGTGGCCACTCCCTGGTTGAGGGGTGGGCGGGCACCGCGTCCGCGCCCTGAGCGACGGATGACCGCCGCGCGGGGGGAGGTACGGACGCCGGGCGCGCCGCACACGCGCCCTGAGCCCCGGATGAGGGGTGTAACGACCCTTTGTACCCGACGGGTGCGACCGCCGACGAGTCAGATTGGTTACCCTCGCGTTCTCAATTCCGACAATAGTCGCGAACCGCTCGAAAAGCCGGACGCGTGGATCATCTTCCGTCCACATACCGAGACTTCGGGCCCGTACCGCCTCCGCGGCGGTCCGGGCAAGCCCGTCATCCGGCGCTGACCAGCCTTGCCACGTCCGTTATGCGATTTTGACCTGTTCGGCAGTCCGAATACCGGAGTCCGGATGGCAAGATTCCGTGACCGAACGAGGTCGCGATGCCCGATGGTGTGTGCCCGGCCCCCAGCCGGCCGGTTTCCACCCCGGTTTCCCGCCGGCTCCCACCCCCGGTTCCCCACCGGCTCCATCCGTTCCGCAGCAGGAGGAAACGCATGACCGCAAGTTCCCGCCGTCGCCCGGCCTCCGGCAGGTCACGCACGGCCGCCGGCGCAGCGACAGTGGTCGTGGCCGCCCTCCTGCTCAGCGGCTGCGGCGACCAGACGGACGCCGCCATCGCCAAGCGCGAGGCCGCGAAGACCCGCAACGTGCACGCCCCGCTCTTCAAGAAGCTCCCCAAGGCCGTGCAGGACAAGGGTTTCCTCCAGGTCGGCTCGGACGCGACGTACAAGCCGGTGGAGTTCCGGAAGAACGGGGCGATCGTCGGCATCGACCCCGACCTCGCCGCCGCCATGAGCAAGCAGCTGGGCGTCAAGCTCAACTTCAACAACGCTACCTTCGACACCCTCATGGGCGGCCTGAAGTCCAAGCGGTACGACCTCGCCATGTCGGCGATGACGGACACCAAGGAGCGCCAGGAGGGCCTGGACTCCACCACCGGCAAGAAGATCGGCGAGGGCGTCGACTTCGTCGACTACTTCAACGCGGGCGTCTCGCTCTACGTCCAGAAGGGCAAGAGCGACACCGTCTCGGGCTGGGCCGACCTGTGCGGCAAGTCCATCGCCGTCCAGCGCGGCACCGTCTCGCACGACTACGCCAAGGACCAGGCGAAGAAGTGCAAGAAGGACGGCGAGGAGACGATCTCCATCGAGGCGTTCGACAACGACTCCGAGGCCCAGACCCGGCTGCGCACCGCCGGTGTGGACGCGGTCTCCAGCGACTACCCGGTCGCCGCGTACGCCGTGAAGACCTCCGGCGGCGGCAAGGACTTCGAGGTCGTCGGCGACCAGGTCGAGGCGGCCCCGTACGGCATCGCCGTCCCCAAGGGCCAGGCGAAGCTGCGCGACGCCCTCAAGGCCGCCCTGGAGGCGACGATCAAGAACGGGGACTACGCCAAGGTCCTCAAGAAGTGGCAGGTCAAGGACGCCGGGGTCAAGGAAGTGAAGCTCAACGCCGGTTCGTAGCCGCGCGCCGCCCTTCCCGCCCGCTGAACTCCGCCGAACCCCGAAAGGCAACATCCGTGTCTGTCGACGTCGACAAGGCGGCCAGGCCGCCGCAGGACGCTCCCCCGCCGCAGCCCGAGCCCATCAAGGCCGTCCCCGTGCGCCACTACGGCCGCTGGGTCGCCGCCGTGGTGGTCATCGCCGTGCTCGCGCTCCTCGTCCGGGCGTTCGCGACCGGCAACGTCAACTGGAACGCGATCCCCGACTACCTCTTCAACTCGGACATCCTGCGCGGTCTGCGCAACACCCTCCTGATCACCGTGCTCTCCATGGTGATCGGCGTGGTGCTCGGCGTGATCCTCGCCGTGATGCGCCAGTCCAAGAACCCGGTGACCTCGACCGTCGCGTGGTTCTACATCTGGTTCTTCCGCGGCACGCCGGTCTACGTCCAGCTCTTCCTGTGGTTCAACCTGGGCCTCGTCTTCCAGTACATCGACATCATGCCGGTCTACAAGGACGAGTGGTCGGACTTCATGACCCCGTTCCTGTGCGCGCTGCTCGGCCTCGGCCTGAACGAGGCCGCGTACATGGCGGAGATCTGCCGCGCCGGCCTGACCGCCGTCGATGAGGGCCAGACCGAGGCCGCGCAGGCGCTCGGCATGAGCCACGGCAGGACGCTGCGCCGGATCGTCGTGCCCCAGGCGATGCGCGTGATCGTGCCGCCGACCGGCAACGAGGTCATCAACATGCTCAAGACCTCCTCGCTGGTGATCGCGGTCCAGTACTACGACCTGCTGCAGTCCGCGCAGAACGTCGGCCGGGACTCCGGCGTCGTCGTGGAGATGCTGATCCTCGCCGCCGTCTGGTACCTCGTCGCCACCAGCGTGCTCAGCGTCGGTCAGTACTACCTGGAGCGCCACTACGCCCGCGGCTCCAGCCGCCAGCTCCCGCTCACCCCGCTGCAGCGCGCCAAGGCCAAGCTGTCCGGCGGCTTCAACCGTTCCGCCGGAGGTGCCGCATGACGGACAAGACCAGCAACAAGGCCGTCCCCATGGTCAAGGCCGAGGGCGTCCACAAGTCCTTCGGCGCCGCGCACGTCCTCAAGGGCATCGACCTGGAGGTCGCGCCCAAGGAGGTCTTCTGCCTGATCGGCCCGTCCGGCTCCGGCAAGTCGACCTTCCTGCGCTGCATCAACCACCTGGAGAAGATCAACGCCGGCCGGCTCTCGGTCGACGGCGAGCTGGTCGGCTACCGCGAGCACAACGGCAAGCTGCACGAGCTGCGCGACCGGGAGGTCGCGGCCCGCCGCCGCGACATCGGCATGGTCTTCCAGCGCTTCAACCTCTTCCCGCACATGACGGCGGTGGAGAACGTCATGGAGGCGCCCGTCCAGGTCAAGCGCGAGTCCAAGGCGTCGGCCCGCGAGCGCGCGCTGAAGCTGCTGGACCGGGTGGGCCTGAAGGACAAGGCCGGCAACTACCCCTCGCAGCTCTCCGGCGGCCAGCAGCAGCGCGTGGCGATCGCCCGCGCGCTGGCCATGGAGCCCAAGCTGATGCTCTTCGACGAGCCGACCTCGGCCCTCGACCCGGAGCTGGTCGGCGACGTCCTGGACGTCATGAAGGACCTGGCCGCCGACGGCATGACCATGGTCGTCGTCACCCACGAGATGGGCTTCGCCCGGGAGGTCGGCGACTCGCTGGTCTTCATGGACGACGGCGTGGTCGTCGAGTCCGGCCACCCGCGCGACGTCCTGACCAAGCCGCAGCACGAACGCACCAAGTCCTTCCTGTCGAAGGTCCTCTGAGGCACGCGGTACGCGGGAGGGGGCGGTAGGGGCGGGCACGCCCGGTACCGCCCCCTCCCGCATTCGTCCCTACTTCAGCCCCAGCACCATCGCGTCCGACGGCGAGGCCCAGACCGTGCGAGCCTCGGCGAAGCCGGCGTTCCGGAGGGCCTGTGCGTGCCACTCCGCCGAGGGGGTGTCGCCGTCCGCGTGCTCGCCGTAGATCTCGAACCGCTCGGCGGTCGGGCCTGCCAGCACCGGGTCGGCGGCCGCGAGCGCCCACCATTCCTTCCAGTCCACCGCGCCGGCCGCCTTGGCCGCGTCCATGCGGGCGTGCCGCTGCGCCCGGTCGGCGGCGTTCAGCCGGGGCGTCGCCGGGTCGGGCATGTGGTCGGCGTTCAGGAAGACGCCGCCCTCCCGGACCAGGCCCGCCAGCTGCCCGTACAGCACGCTCAGCTCGTCGCTGTGCAGCCAGTGCAGCGCGGTGGCGGTCAGTACCGCGTCGTACGTCTCGTACGGCAGCTTCGCCGGCCACGCCGGGTCCTTCAGGTCGGCCCGGACGAACTCCACCCGCCGCTCGCCCGCGAAGTACCCCTCCGCGATGGCCAGCAGCGCCGGGTCGAGATCGACGCCCGTGCTGAGCGCACCCGGCAGCCGCTTCAGCAGCCGGTCGGTGATACTGCCGGTGCCGCACGCGAGGTCCAGGACGCGCGGCTCGGGACCCGCCACCGCCTCGACCATGTCCAGCATCACCCGGAACCGCTCCTCGCGGTCCGGCAGGTACCACTCCTGCTGCCGGTCCCAACTGTCCTGCCACGCCCGCCAGTCCGCCCGTGCCACGGCCTCGGTCACCGGAACCCCTCTCGCCTGTAATACCCTCGAACAGACAACGCCCATTACGGGCTCAGTACGCAGACTAGCCCGCGCCCGGTAAGGACTACAAGTGGAACTGGCCTATTACTCGGACTATGCCGTGCGGCTGGTCAACAGCGAGCAGCCGGAGCGCGGCACCGACACCCTGACCTCGGTCGAGGCCGTACGCGCCCTCTTCGGCCCCGCCCAGCACACCGCCCGGCGCGCCACGGACGCCGACGTGACCCGCCTGCGCGCCGTACGGGCCCGGCTGCGCGCGATCTTCGAGGCGGCCGGTTCCGGGGACGAGACCCTCGCCGTCGACCTCCTCAACGCCCTGCTCATGGAATACCCGGTCAGCCCGCAGATCTCCGGGCACGAGACGCGAGACGCCGACGGCCGCCCCGACTGGCACCTGCACATCGCCGACCACGCCGCCAACGCCACCGCCGGCTACACGGCCACCGCCTGCATGGGCCTGGCCGTCCACCTCACCGAACTGGGCGTGGACCGCCTCGGCAGCTGCCAGGCGGCGCCGTGCCGCAACGTCTACCTCGACACCTCCACCAACCGCTCCCGGCGCTACTGCTCCGACCGCTGCGCCACCCGCGCCAACGTCGCGGCCTACCGCGCCCGCAAGCGCCAGGAGTCGGCCGCCGCCGCCCGCACCGAGCCGGAGAAGGCCCCCGAGGAGCCGGAAGGCGCGGGCGGCTAACGCCGGACGTTCCGTACCGGCCGGACCGCCGACGCCGCCCAGGACAGCACCCCGACGACCGACCGCCGCACCTCGCGCGGCGGCCGCACCCGCAGCCAGGCGCGGGCGACCACCAGCTCGTCGGGCACCGTGCCGAACTCCCGGCTGTCGTTCTCCACGAAGGGGTTGTCCCCCTGGACCCACCAGCCGCCGTCGCGCCGCTCCACCGCCCGTTTGACGATGAGCAGATCCTGCCGGAAGGGGTGTTTCAGGACGATCACGTCGCCCGGCCGCACTACCGCGCCGTACCGGACCACCAACTGGTCCCCGGGCCGCAAAGTGGGCACCATCGAGGGGTTGTACACCTCCGCCAGACCGATCGTCCGGAGCGGTCCCCTGCCCTCCCGGCCCTGCTCCTGCCCCTGATCGGGCCAGCGCTCATGCACCTGCTCCGGCATCCGGCACCTCCCGGTCCGTTCCTCCACCAGTCCCAGCCTGACACTGGACTTTTGCCCTAAGACCCCCGGGGCACCCGAGAAAAGCCTTCCCGTACCGAGTAATCTCGCACCTGAGAAGACGATCACGAGGAAGGACTGAACATGCTTTCCCGCCTGTTCGCCCCCAAGGTGAAGGTCAGCGCCCACTGCGACCTGCCCTGCGGTGTCTACGACCCTGCCCAGGCCCGCATCGAGGCCGAGTCGGTCAAGGCCGTGCAGGAGAAGTACCAGGCCAACGAGGATGCGGACTTCCGCACCCGCGCGGTCCTCATCAAGGAGCAGCGCGCGGAGCTGGCCAAGCACCACGTTTCGGTGCTGTGGAGCGACTACTTCAAGCCCCCGCACTTCGAGAAGTACCCGGAGCTGCACCAGCTGGTCAACGACACCCTCAAGGCCCTGTCGGCCGCCAAGGGTTCGAACGACCCCGCCACCGGCCAGAAGGCGCTGGACTACATCGCCCAGATCGACAAGATCTTCTGGGAGACCAAGAAGGCCTGACTCTGGGCCGGGCCCGTTGCCCCGCGATTGCGCGGTTCTCCTGGCCCATCCGACCGCACCCGGTCCGCAGGCCGCCCGAATACGGCGGCCACGGCGGACCGGGTGCGGTCTTTTCCGTCCGGCCGCTCCCGCCCCAACGCGCCTTTGGCCGCGGCGGGTTCGGCGGTGGGGCCGGTCGTGGTGACGGAGTGGCGTTCCGTGGTCACCCGCAGGTGTCGGCTCGGCCGTAGGCGCGCGGCACGGGAGTGGTTTGCCGTCGGGGCCGGAGGGTTACCCGTTGAGGCAGGCCTTTTCGAGAGGACCACCTACCCGGGCAAGTGATCGTATGACGGATTCGTCCGCCGCGGCGGAGCTGGTGCTGGCCGCAGCCTCCGAGGGAGACGCGCGCAGGCTCCCCGAGCGGCTGTGCGAGGCCATGTGTGTGGCCCTTCCGGTGGACGGCGCGACGATCTCGCTGCTCACCGATACCCCCGACCGCCAGCTCCTGCACGCGTGCGGCGAGTCGGCGATGCGGCTGGAGGAGGTCCAGTTCGAGGTGGACGAGGGGCCGTGCGTGACGGCGGCGGCGACCGGGCAGGCGGTGATCGTGGCCGATCTGCACGGCCGGCTGACGCAGTGGCCGATCTTCGGCGCCGCGGCGCGCCACGCGCTCGGGAAGATCGGCTCGGTGTACGCCTTCCCGATGAGCGACGGCTCAGAGGAGCACCCCGTGGGCTCCGTCGACCTGCTGCGGCACGAGCCGTGGGACCCGGACGAGGAGACCGTACGGGAGTGTGCGCGGGCCACGCGCGCCGCGACGGTGGCGCTGCTGACGGCCCCGACGGCCCTGCCGTGGAACCCGACGCCGATGATGGACGCGCACTGGGGCCGTACGCACCGCGCGGCCGGGATGCTCTCCCAGGAGACGGGCGTGCCCGTGGCCGAGGCGCTCGCCCGGCTGCGCGCCGACGCGTTCGTCACCGGGAAGCCGCTGCCCGAGATCGCGGAGGAGACGCTGGACCGGCTGCACGGCGGAACGCACGGCGGTGGCGCCTTCGACGAGGGCCGCGGCCCGTACGGCTCCTGAGGAGAAGAGGCCAGCCGGCTCTGAGGAGCAGCGGCTACCGGAGTGCCGCGGCGTCCAGCGTGCCGTCGATGACCCGGCGAGCGACGTCGGCCAGCCGCTCACGGTTCCGGCGGGCATAGCCGCGCAGCGCCTCGAACGCCTCGTCGACGCCGGTCGCCCAGCGCTCCGCGAGCACGCCCTGGGCCTGCTCGATGACGGTACGGCTGACGAGCGCCGCCTGCACCTGGACCCGTTCGACGTTGCCCTGCTCGATGGTGTGCTGCTGGAGGACGGCGATGGTCGCCACGTCGGCGAGCGTCCGGCCCAGCCGTACCCCCGAGGGGTCCAGCGTGTGCGGTCCCGCGTGGAGCATGCCTATCGCGCCGATGCTCCGCTGCCGCAGCCGCAGCGGCAGCGCGTGGGCGGTGGCGTACCCCGCCTGCCGGGCCCGCTCGGCGAACACCGGGAAGCGGGCGGTGTCGGCGGGCGCGGCGAGGGAGGCGTTCACCAGGGCCTCGCCGGTGCGGTAGCTCTCGGCGCAGGGGCCCTCCTCGCCCTGCACGGCGAACAGCTCCAGCAGTCCGGTGCGTTCGTCGGAGGCCGCGAGCACCTGCAGGTCACCGTGCGGATCGGCGAGCATGATGCCGACCGCGGTCACGTCGAGGAACTCGACGCCCCGCGCGCACAGCCGGTGCAGCGCGTCGATCAGGTCGAAGTCGTCGATCAGCGTGCCGACCGCTTCGCCGAACGCCTGCAGCACCCTTTCCTGCGGAGCCACCGCCATCATCCCCTCTTCCGGCCAGACGGGTCCGGCTCGGGTCCATCATTGCGAAAGTCCAGGCGCCTGGCGACCACGTCCTCGGCGACCTCCAGGATCGGCCGGCCGTGCCGGTAGGCGTACGCGCGCAGCCGGAGGAGCGCCTGGGACAGCGGTATTCCTGCCTGCACGCTGATCATGCCGGTCGCCTGGTGGACGGCCGCACGATAGAGGTCGGACGGGCGCTCCACGGCCATGAGCGCGTCGCTCGCGGCCCCGCCGTCCAGGAGCACGGCGGTCAGCGCGCCGGTCAGGATCAGCGCGTCGTCCATACTGGCGTCGGTCAGCGGCCCGCTCGCCCGCCGCTGGAGGGTCAGTACCCCCATGCAGACGCGGCCGACCAGCAGCGGGAAGCAGAAGACCGCGCCGACGCCGAGCGCCGCCAGCTCCGGCAGCAGCACGGGCCAGCGCCCGGCGGGCAGCCGGCCCAGGTCCGGCTCCACCACCAGCGAGCCGTGGCCCACCGCATCGACGCCGGGGCCCTCGCCCAGTGTGAACTGCAGGTCCTCCAGCCGGCGGCTGTCGCCCTCCGACGCCCACACCAGCTCGGAGGTGCCGTCGCTGGTCAACAGTGACAGCGCGACGCCGTCGACGCCCAGCACCCGGGCGCAGCCCTCGGGGTCGCTGCCGATCAGTCCCCCGGAGCCGGTGACCGGGTGCAGGGTCTGCAGCACGGCCGCCATTCCTGCGCTCGTACCCATCGGCGGTCACCTGCTCTCCCCTACCCGCCACACCAACAGCTCCAGACCATGCCCCAGTGGGCGATTCCACCAGCCTATCCGCTGCGCGCCCGCTGCCGAAGGCAACCCGGGCGGTAACGCTGCGGGGGCTTTGCGGCGCAGAGAGGAATGCGGGTGCGGAAAGCGCCGGCAGAAATGCGGACGGAAACGCCCCGGCGTGCCACCGGCCGTGCTCCATTCATCTTCGTCGAGGCGTTTTGGCGCCGGATGGGAAAATCCCGTGAGCAACCCCCACGACTCCGTGCCGGTGAACGGTCCGTACGCCCCGCAGGGCCATTACGACGCCGGGCAGGCCCCGTACGACCCCGGCCCGGCAGCGCCGTACGACCAGGGGCAGCCGGGGTACGGCGGCCCGAGCCGGGAGCGGTACCGCCGCCCGCGCGACGGCGCCGGCACGGCACGCACCGCATTGATCATCCATACGATCGCCGACATTGCCGCGGCGTTCCTCGTCCTGTGGATTCTGCTTTACCTGCTCGGCGCCAACCAGGCGAATGTGTTCGTCGATTTCGTGGAGAGCGTCGCGGACGGACTCGCATGGTGGTCGCAGGACATTTTCACCATGGACACGGAAGGACTTCGCGTGCTCCTCAATTACGGGCTGCCTGCCGTGATTTACCTGCTTGTCGGTCATGGCATTTCCGCCCGGATCCGCCGCCTCTGACCGAATTCCGGAGCGGCCGGGGCGGCCGGGGCGGCCGCTCAGCGCAGCCGCGCCGCCCGGGTCTGCAGATAGCGCTTCTCCGGGACGCTGAGCGCGCGTTCGGCGGCGCGACCGTATGCCGCGCGGGCCTCGGCGCTCTCCCCGGCCTGCTCCAGCAGGTGCGCGCGGACCGCTTCGAGGCGGTGGTGGTCCGCGAGATGCGGGTCACCGGCGACGGTGGCGAGGAGGTCCAGGCCGGCCCGGGGCCCGCTGACCATGGCGAGCGCGACCGCCTCGTTGAGGGTGACCACCGGGCTCGGCGCGATCCTGGCCAGCAGGCGGTACAGGCCGAGGATCTCGCGCCAGTCGGTGTCCTCGGGCCGCTCCGCCTCGTCGTGCACCGCGGCGATCGCGGCCTGGAGCTGGTACGGGCCGAGGGCCGTGCGGCGGAGCGCGTCGCTGACCAGCGCTACGCCCTCGGCGATCGCCGCCCGGTCCCAGGCGCCGCGGTCCTGTTCGGCGAGCGGGACGAGCGACCCGTCGGGCGCCGTGCGCGCCGCGCGGCGGGCGTCGGTCAGCAGCATCAGGGCCAGCAGCCCGGCCACCTCGCCGTCCTCCGGGAGCAGCGCGCGCAGCGACCGGGCCAGCCGGATGGCCTCCTGGGCCAGCTCGACGCGCTGCAGCCGGCTGCCGGAGGTCGCGGTGTACCCCTCGTTGAAGATCAGGTAGAGGATCTGCAGGACCGCGCCGAGCCGCGCGTCGCGCTCCTCGGGGGCCGGCGGCGCGAAGTGCCCGCCGGCCGCCTTGATCCGCTGTTTGGCGCGGCTGATCCGCTGCGCCATGGTCGGCTCCGGCACCAGGTAGGCGCGGGCGATCTCGGCGGTGGTCAGGCCGCCGACGGCGCGCAGCGTCAGCGCGGTCTGGGCGGCCGGGGTCAGCGCGGGGTGGCAGCACAGGAAGAGCAGGGTGAGGGTGTCGTCCTCGCTGGGAGCGCGGCTCTCCCCCGGCGCGGGGGCGTGGAACTCGTCGCGCGGCGTCAGCGCGTACGCGGTCTCCTCGCGCCGCCGCCGCGCCTCCTCACCGCGCAGCAGGTCCGTGAGCCGGCGCGCGCCGACCTTGATCAGCCAGCCGCGCGGGTTGTCCGGGCGGCCGGCCCCGGGCCACTGGACCGCGGCGGCCAGCAGCGCTTCCTGTACGGCGTCCTCGGCGAGGTCGAAGTGCCCGTACCGCCGCACGAGCGCGCCGAGGACCTGCGGCGCGAGCGCGCGCAGCAGGTCCTCGGTCCGTTCCGGTGCGCCCACGGCCCCCGGTCGCCTCAGACGTCGCAGGGCGGGTTGTCGGGGATGGACCGGATGGTGACGGGGCCGTTCTCGGCGCCCTCGGGGACCGGACACTGCAGGATGCGCTTCGCGATCTCGGTGGCGCGGTCCAGGGACGCGCAGTCCAGGAGCCAGTAGCCGCAGAGCACTTCCTTGGTCTCGCCGTAGGGGCCGTCGGCGACGACCGGTACGCCGTCCTTGCCGGGGGACACGACGCGAGCCTGCGCGGGCTCGCTCAGCCCCTGCCCGTCGATCATCTCGCCGTTCTCGGCGAGGTCGTTGTTGAGGTTCTCCATGAACTGGAACATCGCCTTGAGGTCGCCCTCGCTCCACCGCACCTTGCCGGAGTCCTTGCCGTTCATGGCGTCGTAGTGGGCCTGGCTCGCCTGGATCATCAGCATGTACTTCATGTCACTCACTCCTCGGGAGCTGTCGGCGTCCGGCCGGGCGCCTCTCACCGGAGACGTCGGAGCCGACGGCCGGTCCTCGACACGAGGAGGAGAAAAATCTTCGGAGAATTCCGGCTGCCCTGCCGCGTACGAGCCTCCGCCATGAATTCTCCTCGCGGCGCCCGCCCCCCGCACGGCATACGGGGCAAGCGCGCCGCGCCGTTCCGGATCCCGCCCGGGCGCGGTCAGGGCGTGCGGAGGCAGCGTGTCCCCTCGAGCAGCGGTCGGCTAGGACCCCACCGCCAGCAGGCTCTCGTGTCGGACCAGCCACTTGCGGTACGCGGTGCTCGCCCAGGCCACTTCCATGTACGCGGCCCGCAAGTCGTCGAAGAGCGCGTCGACCCACTCGGTGTCACGCCCGCCGCCGCGGTACGCCAGGAACAGCCGTACGGCCAGCGGGTCGCCGCGCAGCGGGCGGACGACCATGCCGTGGCGGGGGCGGGAGGTCGGCTGGCAGGGCGTGACGACCTCGCCGGCCGCGACCAGGTCGGCCGCCGCGAGGTAGTCGCCGTGCACCACGCGCGGGTCCATCCCGGCCGCGGTGAAGATCCGCCGCAGCCCGGCCCACTCGCCGTCCACGGACGGGTCGACCATCCACTGGTCCTCGGCGAGGTCGGCGAGCGTGACGGCCTCCAGCCCGGCCGCCGGGTGCGTCGCCGGGAGCGCCATGAACTGGGGCTCCCGGGCGAGGAGTTCGCGTTCTTCCAGCCCGTCGGGGACGCGCAGCGGCGAGCCCTCGACCTCGTGCACGAAGGCCGCGTCGAGCTGACCGGCGGCGACCATCTGCAGCAGGGTGTTGCCCGACAGGTCGATCCGTATCGTGGTGTCGGTCTCGGGCAGCCGGGCCCGCAGCCGGCGCAGCCAGCCCGCCACCGCGCGGCTGCCGGTGCTGCCCACGCGCAGCCGTGCGCCCTGCTCGCGCACCACCGCCGACCTGGTCTCGTCGACCAGCGCGGCCATCTCCGCCACTATCGGCCGGGCGCGGTGCAGGACGGTGTGGCCGAGCGGCGTCGGCCGGCTGCCGGAGCGCTCGCGGATGAAGAGCTGGCCGCCCAGCGCGTTCTCGATGCGCCGCAGCTGCGTGGTCAGGGAGGGCTGGGTCATGCCCAGTTGCCGGGCGGCCTTGCGTACGCTGCCGGTGTCGGCGATGGCGCACAGCGCACGTAGGTGCCTCACCTCAAGCTCCACGCGCGGAGCATAACGACGTCCTTACGTGTCGCACCAGCCACCTGAACCCCGCGAAGCACACATTTCTCAGGGGTTATTGGACTGTCCTATCGCCACATGGAATCTCCGCGCCCCCCGGATGTCTCCCTCAGACTCAGCGGCACCACAGTTCATCCGCGGGTCCCGGCCGTTGCCCCACACCTCGGCCGGGTCCCCCGGACACTAAGGAGCCCCCCACATGAGATCTCCCAAGACGGTGCTGTCGGCCGCACTCGGTCTGGGCCTGGCAGCGAGCCTGGCCGCCACCGTCCCCGCGGTGGCCAGCCCCTCGGCCGCCCCCACGGACAACAAGGTGACGGCGGCCCGGTACGTCGGCTCGGCCGCCGAGAAGGCCGACACCAAGCGGTTCTTCGAGGCCGTGCTGAAGTCCGCGCTCGCCAAGCAGAAGAAGACCGGCGCCGCTTCGGTGACGGTGACGTACGACGCGAGCGGCGCGCCGAGCTTCGCCCAACAGATATCCAGCAGCGCGCAGATCTGGAACGGTGCCGTCTCCAACGTCAAGCTCCAGGCCGGCAGCGGCGGCGCGGACTTCTCCTACCGCGAGGGCAACGACTCGCGCGGCTCCTACGCCAGCACCGACGGCCACGGTCACGGCTACATCTTCCTGGACTACCAGCAGAACCAGGAGTACGACTCCACCCGCGTGACCGCGCACGAGACCGGCCACGTCCTCGGCCTGCCGGACCACTACGAAGGCCCGTGCAGCGAGCTGATGTCCGGCGGCGGCCCCGGCCCGTCCTGCACCAACTCCCAGCCGGACGCCAACGAGCGCGCCGAGGTCGACCAGCTCTGGGCGAACGGCCTGACCGGCGCCCACTTCGGCAAGGCGTCCTGACCCTCCCCGAACCGTCGGCCGTCGGCCGCCCGCCGATGACCACGGGCCGACGGCCGGCCGGCGCTCCGCGCTGAGACGCGCGGTGGGAGCTGCGACTCCCACCGCGCGCGCTTTCCCCCCACCGCGCACGGCGCACCGCACTCCCCCGCGCGTTTCAGTGTGCAGCGCCCCGGGCCCCGAGAAGCCCGGGCTCATTTGACACCCGCAAACATGGGATGTTCCCATCACCGGAGTAATCCACTGAAGCAATCGCGGCGTCGGACGAGGCGCGCGCACTCGGAGAGGGGACCGCCGGCCCATGCCGCTGCGCAGCACGATCCGCACCAGCCTGGTGGACCTGGTCATCGACCAGATGGAACGCCTCATCGCCGACGGCGAGTGGCCGGTGGGCGCGAAGATCCCCGCCGAGCCGGTGCTCGTCGAGCAGCTCGACGTCGGCCGCAACACCGTCCGCGAGGCGGTCCGCGCCCTCGTGCACACCGGCATGCTGGAGCCCCGCCAGGGCGACGGCACCTACGTGCGCGCCAGCAGCGACTTCGGCGCCGCGGTGCAGCGCAGGCTGCGCCGCTCCGGCGACCTGGAGGCGTACGAGGTCCGCGCGAGCCTGGAGCGGGACGCGGCGCGCTACGCCGCGCTGCGCCGCACCGACGAGGACCTCGTCGCGCTGCGCGCCGCCCTCGCCCACCGCGACGACATCTGGCACACCGGCGACACCGCGGCCTTCATCGAGGCCGACATCGCCTTCCACCGCACCGTCGCCGCCGCCGCGCACAACAGCGTCCTGGCCGACCTCTACGGGCACCTCACCGACGCGCTGCGGGCCACGCTCCGGTCCGTGATCGCCGCCCCGGTGCCCGACTCCGTACGCCACCAGTTCGGCGAGCACGCCGCCATCGTGCACGCCATCGCGGCGGGCGACCCGGACGCCGCGGAGCAGGCCGCGCTGGCCCACCTCAACGAGGCCATGACGGCGCTGCGGGAGCAGGACTGATGCCACACCCGACCCAGGAGGCCACCCCCGTGCGCACCGACGAACGGCCGGACGCCCGTATACCCGCCCGGACGCCCTCGGACGCGCCCCCGGTACCCGCGGCCGGGCCCGGCCCCGTACGCGGCACCCTCTACCTCGCCGTCGGTGTGGTCCTGCTGGCCCTCAACCTCCGCCCGGCGCTGGTCGCGGTCTCCCCGCTGGCCGACACCATCCGCACCGACAGCGGCATGTCGGCGGCCGCCACCAGCCTGCTCACCGCGCTCCCGCTGCTCTGCTTCGGGCTGCTCGCCCCCGTGGCGCCGCGGCTCGGCCGCCGCTTCGGGCTGGAGCGGTCGCTGCTCGGCACGATGGTGCTGATCTGTGCCGGTACGGCGCTGCGACTGGCCGACCAGGTGGCCGCGCTGTTCGCCGGCACGGTCGTCATCGGCGCCGGCATCGCGGTGGCCAACGTGCTGCTCCCCGGCCTGATCAAGCGCGACTTCCCCGAGCGCACCGGGCTGATGACCGGCCTGTACTCCATGTCGCTGTTCGGCGGCGCGGCGCTCGCGGCGGGCGTCACCGTACCGCTGCGCACCGCCACCGGACTCGGCTGGCAGGCCACGCTGGCCTGCTGGGGCTCGCTCGCACTCCTCGCGCTGCTGGTCTGGCTGCCGCAGCTCCGCTCCCGTACGCGGGTCTCCGAGGGCGCGGCGCGGCAGGCGGCGCATCCGGTGCGCGGCCTGTGGCGGTCCCCGCTGGCCTGGCAGGTCACCGGCTACATGGGCCTGCAGTCGCTGAGTTACTACGCGGCCACCGCCTGGCTGCCGACCATGCTGACCGGCGCGGGGATGAGCGCGGGCGACGCGGGCTGGATGCTGTCCTTCTCCTCGCTGCTGGGCATCGCGGGCTCCTTCCTCGCCCCGGTGATCGCGGGGCGCAGGCTGCGGACGGGACACCTGGCGGCGCTCGGCGCGGTGCTGTGCGCCCTGGGCCTGGCCGGGATGCTGGCCGCGCCGGCCGCCGGCGCGTACGTGTGGATGACGCTGCTCGGCCTCGGCCAGGGCGCGGCGATCAGCCTCGCGCTGCTCTTCATCGTGCGGCGCGCGCCCGACACCCGGCACGCCGCGCAGCTCTCCAGCATGGCCCAGTGCTTCGGGTACATCCTCGCCGCGGCCGGCCCGGCGGTGCTGGGCGCCGTGCACGACGCCTCCGGCACCTGGACGGTCCCGGTCGTCGTCCTGCTCGTCCTGCTCGTCCCGCAGGTCCTCGCGGGCCTGGGCGCCGCACGGGACCGGCACGTCGCGGGCCAGGGGTGAACCCGAGCGCCGTGATCGGCATACTGGGCGGCGCCCGCCCGTAGGAGCCGCCCCGGAGCCGCCCATGTCGATGATCCGCCACCTCCGCCGGGCCGTACGCCTGCCCGAACAGCGCAGCCGCGGCGTCGACCTCGCCCACCCGGCGCGCTCGCCGCTGGGCACCGCGGTCGTCAACTGCGCGGTGTACGAGGACGGGGTGCGGCTGACCGGCGACCACCCCGTGGCGGAGGCGGTGCACCGGGTACGCGCCTCGGGCGACGGGTTCGTGTGGATCGGGCTGCACGAGCCGTCGGAGGCGGAGTTCGCGGGGATCGTGGAGCTGTTCGGGCTGCACCCGCTGGCCGTGGAGGACGCGGTCCTCGCCCACCAGCGCCCCAAGCTGGAGCAGTACGACACCAACCTGTTCACCGTCTTCAAGACCGCCTGCTACGTCGACCACGACCGGCTCACGGCGACCAGCGAGGTCGTGGACACCGGCGAGATCATGGTGTTCACCGGCGAGGACTTCGTCATCACCGTCCGGCACGGCGGGCACGGCTCGCTCGGCCCGCTGCGCGAGGCGCTGGAGGCGAACCCGGAACAGCTCGCGCTCGGCCCGTCCGCCGTCCTGCACGCCATCGCCGACCTGGTCGTCGACGACTACCTGGAGGCGACGGCGGCCGTCCAGGACGACATGGACGAGGTGGAGAGCGCGGTCTTCGCCGAGGGCGGCCGGAACGCCGACGCCGGACGCATCTACCAGCTCAAGCGCGAACTGCTGGAGCTGAAGCGGGCCGTGGCCCCGCTGGACCGGCCGCTGCACCAGCTCTCCACCCAGCCGCTGGCCCAGGTGGACCCGCGCATCCGCACGTACTTCCGGGACGTCGCCGACCACCTGGCCCGGGTCACCGAGCGCATCACCGCCTTCGACGAGCTGCTGAACTCGATACTCCAGGCGCACCTCGCGCAGGTCACCATCGCGCAGAACGAGGACATGCGCCGGATCAGCGCCTGGGTCGCGATCCTGGCCGTCCCGACGATGGTGTGCGGCGTGTACGGCATGAACTTCGAGCACATGCCGGAGAAGCACTGGGTGTTCGGGTACCCGCTGGTCATGGGCGTGATCGTGGCGGCCTGCGCGGTGATCCACCGCGGGTTCAAGCGGAACGGCTGGCTGTAGCGGGGCGGCCGCCGGACGCGGGCCGTGCCGGGACGTTCCGGGCCGTGCCGAAGCGTTCCGGCACGGCCCGCGGCGCTCAGGAGCCCGACGCGCCCAGCACCTCCGCCTCCTTCTCCGGGGACAGCCGGACCAGCGGGCGGTCCGGCCGCTGCGGCGCCCGGCCGCCGATCGACTCCAGCCAGTCCCAGGTGTCCGCCACGGTCTCCGCCACCGGACGGCAGCGCAGCCCGGCGGCGTACGCCTTCTCCACCCCCGTACGGTGCAGCGTGTCGTGGTCCTTCGAACCCGGCGGCAGCCAGACCGGCAGCTCCGTCCACGGCTCGATCCCGGCCGCGAGGATCTCCTCCGGGGCGGTCCAGCGCAGCTCGGCGGCCGACCCCGTGACCCGGACGCACGCCTCCAGCAGCTCGCCCATCGTGGCGTGGCCGCTCCTGCTGATCATGTTGTACGGGCCCGACAGCCCCGCCTCGACGGCGTGCAGGACCCAGGCGGCGAGGTCGCGGGGGTCGATGTACTGGATCGGGAGGCCGTGCGGCCCCGGGGCCAGTACGGGGCCGCCGCGGGCGATCCGGGACAGCCACCAGGGCAGCCGCCCGACGTTCTCGTAGGGACCGATGATCAACCCGGCCCGCGCGAGAACCGACCGGCCCGCGCCGAAGGACTCCTCGACCGCCAGCTCACCGCCCCGCTTGGCCTCCGCGTACGGTACGTCGCCCGCGTCCGGCGCGCCCGCCACGAGAGGGGCCTCCTCGCCCAGCCCCGCCGCCTTCGGGTGCGCGTACACCGAACAGCTCGACACGTACACGTAGCGCCCCGCCCGGCCGGCCAGCAGCCGGGCCGTGTCCCGTACCGCCGAGGGCGCCCAGGACCAGGTGTCCACCACCGCGTCCCACTCCCCCGTGCGCAGCGCCGCGAGCCCCTCCGGGGCGGTGCGGTCCCCGTGGAGCACGGCCGCGCCCGGCGGTGCCTCGTGGCGGCCCCGGTGGAACACCGTGACCTGCCACCCCTGTGCGAGGGCCGCCTCGGTCACGGCCCGCCCGACGAACTCCGTGCCACCCAGCATCAGCAATCTCATACCGCCGACTCTGCCCGCACGGATGTACGGGCGTCCCGCGCCTCGCTCTCAGCGGAATCGCCTACCACGGGGTGACGGTCCGAAGCCTCCAGAACAGCGCGTCGAAGATTGGAGGGTCACGCACCTCGGTACCGGACAGTACGGCCAACACTGGGGAGGTCGATATTCCACTTTCACCGCAGGGGGAGAGATGACCGGGTCGCGCGTCCTGGCGCTGGGCCACTACCAGCCCGCCAAGGTGCTCACCAACGACGACCTGGCCGAGCTCGTCGACACCGACGACGCCTGGATCAGCAGCCGGGTGGGCATCCGTACCCGGCGCGTCGCCGCCCCCGACGAGACCGTGGACGCGATGGCCGCTGCCGCCGCCGCGAAGGCGCTCGCGACGAGCGGCCTCGCCCCGGCCGACATCGGCCTCGTGCTCGTCGCCACCTGCACGGCCACGGACCGCAGCCCGAACACGGCCGCCCGGGTGGCCGCCCGGCTCGGCATTCCGGCGGCCGCCACGATGGACGTCAACGTGGTGTGCGCGGGTTTCACCCATGCGCTGGCCACCGCCGATCACGCGATCCGGGCCGGCGCGGCACGCAGCGCGCTGGTGATCGGCGCGGAGAAGTTCACCGACGTGGTCGACTGGACGGACCGCTCGACCTGCGTCCTCGTGGGTGACGGCGCGGGCGCGGCCGTGGTGACCGCGGCGGCGGAACCGGAGATCGGCCCGGTGCTGTGGGGCTCGGTACCGGAGATGGGCGACGCGGTACGCATCGAGGGCGAGCCGGCCCGCTTCTCCCAGGAGGGCCAGACCGTGTACCGCTGGGCCACCACCCAGCTGCCGGCCATCGCGCGCCAGGTGTGCGAGCGCTCCGGCATCCGGCCGGAAGAGCTGGCCGGCGTCGTACTGCACCAGGCCAACCTGCGGATCATCGAACCGGTCGCCGAGCGCATCGGGGCGGTGAACGCGGTGATCGCCCGGGACGTCGTGGAGTCGGGCAACACCTCGGCGGCGTCCGTGCCGCTGGCCTTCTCGAAGCTGGTCGAACGGCGCGAGATCCCCTCTGGGGCGCCGGTACTCCTCTTCGGGTTCGGCGGAAACCTTTCGTACGCGGGCCAGGTCGTGCGCTGCCCGTAGGGACACCCGAGCGCCGCACCCGGTGACGTCCGAAGCGCCGCACCCGGTGATGTCCGATTCGTTCAAGACCGGCGGGGCCGCGCCTTCGTAGGCTCGAGCCATGACTGACAGGAACAGCGCACAGACCACCTCCGGGACCGCGGCGGCGCGCACCGCTCCCGCGCCCCGGTTCGCCGCGATCGGCCTGGCCGCCGCCGACATGGCGGCCTCGCTCGCCTTCTACCGGCGCCTCGGCCTGGACATCCCACCGGAGGCCGACACCGCACCGCACGCGGACGCGGCGCTGCCCGGCGGGCTGCGGCTGATGTGGGACACCCACGAGACGCTGCGCTCCATCGACCCGGACTGGACGCCGTCCTCCGGGGGCACGCCCGAGCTCGCCTTCGAGTGCGCGTCCCCGGAGGCGGTCGACGCCCTCTATGCGGAGCTGGTCGACGCCGGGTACCGCGGCACGAAGAAACCGTGGGACGCCTTCTGGGGCCAGCGTTACGCCGTCGTCCTGGACCCGGACGGCCACGGCGTCGACCTCTTCGCGCCGCTGCCCTCCTGAGGGCCCGCCCTCAGAACACCGACCACCCGGTGAGCGTCGTGAAGTGGTCCAGCGCCGCCGCCCCGGCGACCGAATTGCCGCGCGCGTCCAGACCCGGGCTCCACACGCACAGCGTGCAGCGCCCGGGGACGACCGCCACGATGCCGCCGCCCACCCCGCTCTTGGCGGGCAGCCCCACCCGGTAGGCGAACTCCCCCGCCGCGTCGTACGTACCGCAGGTCAGCATCACCGCGTTCATCCGCTTGGCGTCGCGGGCGTGCAGCAGCCGGGTGCCGTCGGCGCGCAGCCCGTGGCGAGCGAGGAAACCGCCGGCCGTGGCCAGGTCCCGGCAGCTCATCTCGATCGAACACTGCCAGAAGTAGTGCTCGATGACGCTGGGGACGGGGTTCTCCAGATTGCCGAAGCTCGCCATGAAGTGGGCCAGCGCCGCGTTCCGGTTGCCGTGCTCGGCCTCGGAACCGGCCACCGCCTGGTCGAAGGAGAGCTCCGGATTGCCGCTCTCCTCGCGCAGGAAGTCCAGCAGCGCCGTGCTGGCATCGCCGGTGAGGGTCAGCAGCCGGTCGGTGACGACCAGCGCGCCGGAGTTGAGGAAAGGATTGCGCGGGATGCCCTGCTCCCACTCCAGCTGCACCAGGGAGTTGAAGGGCGTGCCCGACGGCTCGCGCCCCACCCGCTCCCAGATGCTCTGGTCCTCCTGGGCCAGCACGAGGGCCAGGGAGAACGCCTTGGAGATGGACTGCACGGAGAACGGGACCTCCCAGTCCCCGACGCCGTAGGTCTCCCCATTGAGGTCGGTGAGCGCGATCCCGAAGCGGTCCGGCGAGACGCACTCCAGCGCGGGGATGTAGTCGGCGACCTTCCCCTGTCGCACGAGCGGCCGCGCGCGGTCCGCCACCTCCTCGAGAACGGCCTGGTAGTCCATGGCGGACACGCTATCCCGGCGCGAGGACCACCCCGAGCGGGGCTCCCGCCAGCGCCTTCACCTCGCGCGCCAGGTGTGCCTGGTCGGCGTACCCGGCGACCGCGGCGACCTGTGCGTACGGCATCCCGGAGCGGGCCAGGTCCAGGGCGCGCACCAGACGCAGCACCCGGCCGAGGGTCTTGGGGCCGTACCCGAAGGCGGCCAGGCAGCGGCGGTGCAGCTGGCGCTCGCCCACGCCGACCGCGTCGGCCAGCTCGCGCACCGGCGTGCCCCGGGCCGCGGCCCGTGCGATCAGGCCGCGTGCCGGGTCGGGCGCGACACCCGTACGCAGCCGGGCGGCGGCCGCGGCCTCCAGGGTGCGGCCGGGCGCGGCGGCGTCGATCAGTTCGTCGGTCAGCCGCCGCACCCGGTCGGCGGGCCACAGGTCGGCGAGGGGAACGCGCAGGTCACGCAGTTCATCAGCGGGCACCCCGAAGACGGCCGGACCCTGCCCCGGAGCGAAGCGCAGGCCGACGACGGGCGCCTCCGGGGCCCGCTCGGGGGCCTGCGGCAGATGGGCGCGGGTGTCCGGGCCCGCGACCAGAAGGCGGCCGTCGTACCAGATCAGATCGGTGCAGCCGTCGGGCAGCACAGGATGCGGCGCCGTTTCCGGGGTCTTGGTCCACACGGCGGCGCCGGACAGCACGGAGGGCCGCTCCCGGTACACACCTCCAGCCTGGCACGGGAACCGCCGCCGCGTCCCGGCCGTTGATCGGGTACGGCACGCACCGGGCCGGAGCAGGACGGGCGCGGTGCCTGCGAGACCGACGGACCGACGCGGAGGCAGCACATGGCGGGATTTCTGGACCGTGCCAAGGAGCAGGCGCAGCGCGGCCTGGCACAGGGCAAGCAGAAGGTGGACGAGGTGCAGCAGCAGCGCGCGGGCGCCGATCTGCTGAAGCGGCTGGGCGCGGCGTACTACGCGGAGCGGCGCGGCAGCGGCTCCCCGGAGTCGACGGCGGCGGCGCTGCAAGCACTGGAGGCGCACATCGCCACGCACGGGGACGGCTTCCTGCACGGCGCCTAGAGCGACGCCCGCGTTCCCTCGTATCCCGGGCGCGAAACCGTCCCGGTAGGGACATATGTCCAGCGTATGCCCCGTAAGCGGCCGCTTCGGCTCGCATTGGCCGCGAACTGCTGACCTCGGGCCTTCCGTTCCAGTACAAGCGTTTCAGGGCCTGTGACCGATCCGGCCGGGGTCGGGCCACAGGCTCTTACGAGGCGGTGCGCGGTCGGCGGCCGCCGTGTCACCGGAACGGGAGCCGTTCATGGCCTCACCCATGTCAGCGGACAGATTCCTCGAAGCGCTGCGGGACGAAGGGCTGCGCGTCGTCGAGGTCGGCAACTGGCGCACGCACAACCGCAACCACAAGGGCCCCTGGGGAGGGGTGCACGGCGTGATGATCCACCACACCGTGACCTCGGGCGCCGAGGAGACCGTACGGATCTGCTACGACGGCCACCCGGACCTGCCGGGCCCGCTGTGCCACGGCGTGATCACCAAGGACGGCACGGTCCATCTGGTCGGCCACGGCCGCGCGAACCACGCGGGGCTCGGCGACGGCGACGTCCTGCAGGCGGTGATCGCCGAGAAGCGGCTGCCGCCGGACAACGAGGCCGACACCGACGGCAACCGCGTCTACTACGGCTTCGAGTGCGAGAACCTCGGCGACGGCGAGGACCCGTGGCCCGACGCGCAGCTGGAGGCCGTCGAGAAGGCGGCCGCCGCGCTGTGCCGAGTGCACGGCTGGAACGAACGCTCGGTGCTCGGCCACCTGGAGTGGCAGCCGGGCAAGGTCGACCCGCGCGGCTTCACGATGGACACGCTGCGCGAGCGCATCGGGAAGCGCCTGCGGTGACAATGGGGGCGTGACCAGCACTGTCCCCGACCCGATGACGCTGCGGCCGCGCCTGCCGTCCCCGGTACAGGAGATCGAGGACGACCGGTTCGCGCGCCGCGGCGTACGCCTGCTGCTCAAGCGGGACGACCTGATACACCCCGACCTGCCGGGCAACAAGTGGCGGAAACTGGAGCCCAACCTCCGCGCCGCCGCGGCGGCCGGGGACCGCACGCTCCTCACGTTCGGCGGCGCGTACTCCAACCACCTGCGCGCCACCGCCGCCGCCGGCCGCCTCCTGGGCCTGGCCACGATAGGCGTCGTACGGGGCGAGGAGCTGGCGGACCGGCCGCTGAACCCCTCACTGGCCCGCTGCGCCGCCGACGGCATGCGGCTGCACTTCCTGGACCGCGCCCGCTACCGCCGCAAGGACGACCCCGGGCTGCTCGACGCGCTGCGCGCCCGCTTCGGGCCGTACCGCCTGGTCCCCGAGGGCGGCAGCAACGCCCTCGCCGCCCGCGGCTGCGCCGCCCTGGGCCATGAGCTCGCCGGGGCCGCCGACGTCGTGGCCGTGGCCTGCGGGACCGGCGGCACCCTCGCGGGGCTGGCCGCGGGCCTCGCCCCGGGGCAGCGGGCCCTCGGCTTCCCCGTACTGAAGGGCGGCCCCGGGCCCGCCCACTTCCTGGAAGCGGACGTGCTCCGCCTCCAGGAGGCGGCCTTCGGGGGACGGCGCGGCGACTGGCGGCTGGAGACCGCGTTCCACTGCGGCGGGTACGCCCGCAGCACGCCCGCCCTGGACGCCTTCGCGGCGGACTTCGAGGCGCGGCACGGCCTGCCGCTGGAGCGGGTCTACGTGGCGAAGATGCTGCTGGGCCTGACGACGCGTACCGAGGAGGGCGCGTTCGCGCCGGGCACCACGGTGGCCGCGGTGATCACCGGCTCGCCCTGAAACGCGGCGCGTCTCAGGGGGCGGCGCGCATCGGTCGCCCCGAGGGGCTGCGGCCCGCCCCGAAGCGCACCGCCTACTCCGGGCTCACCGTCTCCCGGTACGCCGCCGCCTCCTCCAGGTCCAGCCGGCGCAGCAGCGTCCGCAGCATCTCGTCGTCGATCCGCCGCGCGTCGCGCAGCTCCACGAAGACCGCGCGCTCCGCGCCGATCATCTCCCGGGCCAGCCGCAGGTAGGTCGCCTCCACCGACTCCCCGGTCTCCGCGTTCGGCGGCCCCAGCCGCTCCCAGACGGCGTTGCGGCGCCGCTCCAGTACGGTCCGCAGCCGGTCCTCCAGCGGCCCCGGCAGCGCGTTGCGCGAGTCCTCCAGGAGTTCCCGCAGCCGGCGCTCCGCCGCGTCCGACGCGTCGTTCTGCGCCTGCGCCTCCGCCAGCGTCTCGGCCTGCGGGTCCGGACGGGGCAGCTTCAGGAGGCGGATCAGCGGCGGCAGCGTCAGCCCCTGGACGACGAGCGTGCCGATGACGGTCGTGAAGGTCAGGAAGAGCACCAGATTGCGCGCCGGGAACGGCGCGCCGCTGTGCACCGTCAGCGGGACGGAGAAGGCGATCGCCAGCGAGACCACGCCGCGCATCCCGGCCCAGCCGACGATCACCGGCGCGGTCCAGGTCGTGTCGGACTCCCGCTCCCGGATACGGGCCGACAGCCACCGGGGCAGATACGTCGCGGGGAACACCCATACGAAGCGCGCCAGCACCACCACCCCGAAGACCAGCAGCGCGTACGTGAGCGCCTGCACCGCGCTGAACTCCCCCAGCCCGCGCACCACGACCGGCAGCTGCAGCCCGATGAGCGCGAAGACCGCGGACTCCAGCAAGAAGGAGACCATGGTCCACACCGCGGCCTCCTGGAGCCGCGTCTCGAAGCCCACCTGCCACGAGCGGTGCCCCAGGTACAGCGCGACCACCACGACGGCGAGCACCCCGGAGGCGCCGACGTGCTCGGCCACCGAGTACGCCAGGAACGGGATGAGCAGCGACAGCGTGTTCTCCAGCACCGCGGAGTCCCGCAACTTGCAGCGCAGCCAGTGCAGCGGCCCCATGAGGACCAGCCCGATCCCGATGCCGCCGACCGCCGCGATGCCGAACTCCTTCAGGCCGCCGGCCCAGGTCGCGCCCTCCCCGACGGCCGCGGCCAGCGCCACCTTGTACGCGGTGATGGCGGTGGCGTCGTTGACCAGCGACTCGCCCTGCAGGATGGTCGTGATCCGGCCGGGCAGCCGCAGCCTGCGGGCGATGGCGGTGGCCGCCACGGCGTCCGGGGGCGCGATCACCGCGCCCAGCACGAGGGCCGCGGTCAGCGGCAGGTCCGGGATGACGAGGTACGCGGCATACCCGACGGCGAGCGTCGCGAAGAGCACGTAGCCGACCGACAGCAGCGCCACCGGGCGCAGGTTGGCCCGCAGGTCCAGGTACGAGCTGTCCAGGGCGGCCGTGTGCAGCAGGGGCGGCAGCAGCAGGGGCAGCACGATGTGCGGGTCGAGGGGGTAGTCGGGGACACCGGGCAGGTAGCCCGCGCCGAGCCCGGCCGCGACGAGCAGCAGGGGCGCGGGCACCGGGGTGCGCCGCGCCAGTCCCGCGACCGCCGCGCTCCCGGCGACCAGCAACAGCAGTGGCATCACATCCATGGCACGACCCGTCCCCGCGCGTTCCGGCTAATCTGGCAATCATGAGCGAGTGCCCGCACGTTCTCGAACTGCCGCGCCCCGAACCGGCCGCACTGAGCGACACCTGTCCCGAGTGCCTCGCCGTCGGCAGCCACCCTGTGCAGCTGCGGCTCTGCCTGGTCTGCGGCCACGTCGGCTGCTGCGACTCCTCGCCGCACCGGCACGCCACGGCACACTTCGAGGCGACCGGACACCCGGTGATGCGCTCCTTCGGGGCGGGCGAGGACTGGCGCTGGTGCTTCGTCGACAAGGCCCTGGTGTGAGCGCCCTCCGGGGCGCGCGGGCCGCACGGCGCCCGACGCCGGTTGTCAGTGGCGCCCGCTAGCCTGCTCAGCATGATCCGCACTGCGACACCCGCCGACGTCCCGGCGATTCACGCCATGATCCGCGAGCTCGCGGAGTACGAACGGGCCCTGGAGTCGGCGAAGGCCACCGAAGAGCAGTTGCGCGACGCCCTGTTCGGCGCGCACCCGGCCGTCTTCGGGCTGATCGCCGAGGAGTCCGGCACCCCGGTGGGCTTTGCCCTGTGGTTCCGCAACTTCTCCACGTGGACGGGCACGCACGGTGTCTATCTGGAAGACCTGTACGTCCGCCCCGCCCATCGCGGCGGCGGACACGGCAAGTCACTGCTCGCCGCACTGGCGCAGATATGCGTCCGCCGCGGATACGGACGTTTTGAATGGTCAGTCCTGGATTGGAATGAACCGTCCATCGGTATATACAAGTCGATCGGTGCTCAGCCCATGGACGAATGGACCGTCTTCCGGCTCACTGGAGAGGCACTGCACGAGCTCGCGGCAACTGCAGATGCCAACGCAGCGTAACCAGCGCCGATTTGGCAGTGCAGACCCCTAGCCACTGTCCGTACCCGTAGGCTTACAATGAGTGACACTCGTGGGTTTGCGGGACACTGCGAGTCCCACCGTCGTGCCAGGCCGGCAGCCACGCCGATCCCGGGCGACATTGCACCGCAGATCGCGATAGCGTCACACAGCGCATGCGCTGTGCCGGGTGGCCGTTCCTTCCGCCGGGAGGATCAGGTCCGGCATGAATATCAGCTCAAACAGCTTGTGTCACCTTGGAGGTGAGGGTGTCCCAGATCGCAGGCGAGCCCGGGAATCAGGACTTCGTGGAAGTCCGGCTGCCCGCTGCGGGTGCCTACCTTTCGGTGCTGCGTACGGCCACGGCCGGACTGGCAGCCCGGTTGGACTTCACCCTCGACGAGATCGAGGATCTGCGCATCGCCGTCGACGAGGCGTGCGCGATCCTCCTGCAGCAGGCCGTCCCCGGCAGTGTGCTGAGCTGCGTCTTCCGGCTGATCGACGACGCGCTGCAGGTGACCGTATCGGCCCCCACCACCGACGGACGCGCCCCGGAGCGCGACACCTTCGCCTGGACGGTGCTCTCCGCACTGGCCGGCAAGGTCGACTCCACCGTCGCCGAGGACCAGACGGTCAGCATCAGTCTGTACAAGGAGCGCGGCGCCGGTCCCGGACCGTCATGACCGAAGAGGGGGCCCTGTGAAGGATCTGGAGCGCGGCGCGCGGATGGAGCCGAGACTGGCCATCCCCGAGCAGCAGGCCCGGCCGCACCCGATGGGCACGGACGACCTCAGCGGCCGGTTGAACGCGGCGGAGCAGGCAGAGCGGGCGGACCACATGGACCACAGCGAGCAGCAGCGGCAGCAGCAGGATCCGCAGCATCACCCTCACGATGCGCACGATCCGCACGACCGCAGTGGTGCCCGCGCGATGTTCTACGAGCTGCGCAAGCTCCCGGAGGGCTCCGACGAGCGCGCGGAGCTGCGGAACACCCTGGTCCGGATGCACCTCCCCCTGGTGGAGCATCTGGCCCGGCGCTTTCGCAACCGCGGCGAGCCGCTGGACGACCTCACCCAGGTCGCCACGATCGGCCTGATCAAGTCGGTGGACCGGTTCGACCCGGAACGCGGCGTGGAGTTCTCCACGTACGCCACCCCGACCGTGGTCGGCGAGATCAAGCGGCACTTCCGTGACAAGGGCTGGGCGGTCCGCGTGCCGCGCCGCCTGCAGGAGCTGCGGCTGTCGCTGACCACGGCGACCGCGGAGCTCTCCCAGCGGCACGGCCGTGCCCCCACGGTCCACGAGCTGGCCGAGTTCCTGCGCATCTCCGAGGAGGAGGTGCTGGAGGGCCTGGAGTCGGCGAACGCCTACAGCACCCTCTCGCTGGACGTGCCGGACACCGACGACGAGTCCCCTGCGGTCGCCGACACCCTGGGCGCCGAGGACGAGGCGCTGGAGGGTGTCGAGTACCGCGAATCCCTCAAACCGCTGCTGGAGGACCTGCCGCCGCGCGAGAAGAAGATCCTGCTGCTGCGCTTCTTCGGCAACATGACCCAGTCGCAGATCGCCCAGGAGGTCGGCATCTCCCAGATGCACGTCTCCCGGCTGCTGGCCCGCACCCTGGCCCAGCTCCGCGACAAGCTGCTGGTCGAGGAGTAGCGGACCCCCCGGCGGGGCGGGAGACCGCCGGATCAGCCGCACTCCAGACCACCACCGCGTGACACGGGCGCGGGCCGCACCGCCAGTCCTGTACGGCTCCACAGAGAGCCTCACGGGCCGGGTGCGCCCGCGCCCGTCGGCGTACGGCCTTCCGACACGCCCCGCGCAAGCCCGGCGTGCGGCGCTCCGACAAGCTCCCTGCAAGCCCCCAGTCCGGCGTACAGCCCTGCGGCGCGCCCGCGCGAGTACCGGCGTACGGCTGCGCGGCTGCCCCGGCGCACGGCGAGCGTCCGCCGCCCACGCCGCCCACGCGTCCCCCGTGGAGTCGGCTACGCGTCCTCGCGCGGCCCGATGCCCAGCGCCTCGGTGGCCGTCGGATTGACCAGCAGACCGAGGACGACGAGCGCGACGACGCCGAGGACCACGCCGCCCGCGAGCAGCGCGCCGCCGCCGTTGATCAGCGTCCAGGCCACCGGCAGCGCCACGATCTGGGTGATCAGCGAGGGCCCGCGGCTCCAGCGCCGCCGCAGCCACAGCCCGCGCGCGGAGATCAGCGGCAGCAGCGCCAGCACGATCACGGTGATCCCGCCCATCTCGGCCTGCTGGGGGCTGTCCGGCGAGCCGGTGAGCCCCTCGACCAGCATGTAGACGCCCAGGGCTGCCAGCGCGAGCCCTTCGAGTCCCGTGAGCACCGCCGCCGCGGTCAGCCGGCGCGGCCGCGGCCCGACGGGTCCGGGGGCGGGCGTGGGGGCGGCTGGGGTCCGCTTCTGCTTGCTGCTGCTCACCCCAGCAGGGTAGCGCCGGAGCCCGGCCCACCCGACGGGCAGGGGCCGGGCCCTCGTACCGACAGGGCTGGGCCCTCGTACCGACAGGTAGGTACCCTGCTCCCCATGCGTGCACTTCTCGTGGTCAACCCTGCAGCCACCACCACCAGTGCGCGCACCCGTGACGTACTGGCCCACGCGCTGGCCAGCGACCTGAAGCTGGAGGTCGCGCAGACCGAGTACCGCGGTCACGCGCGCGACCTCGCCCGCCGGGCCGCGGAGAGCGGCGAGACGGAGCTGGTGGTCGCCCTCGGCGGCGACGGGACGGTCAACGAGGTCGTCAACGGTCTGCTGACGCACGGCCCGGCCCCGGAGGCGCTGCCGCGCCTCGCCGTGGTCCCCGGCGGCTCCACCAACGTCTTCGCGCGGGCGCTCGGCCTGCCGAACGACGCCGTGGAGGCCACCGGCGCCCTCCTGGACGCGCTGCGCGACGGCAGCGAAAGAACCGTCGGGCTGGGTTTGGCCGCCGGCACACCGGACACCCAGGACGAAATGATCCCGAAGCGCTGGTTCACCTTCTGCGCGGGATTCGGCTTCGATGCCGGGGTCGTGGGGCGAGTCGAACAACAGCGCGAACGCGGCAAGCGTTCGACCCACGCGCTGTACGTACGGCAGGTAATGCGCCAATTCATGGGCGACCCGCACCGCCGGCACGGCACGATCACGCTGACCCACCCGGGTGACGAACCAGGCACGACGGAGGTGATCGAGGATCTCGTCCTGTCCATAATCTGTAACACCGCGCCCTGGACCTACCTGGGCAATCGTCCGGTCTACCCGTCTCCGCAGGCGTCCTTCGACACGGCCCTGGACGTCTTCGCGCTGACCAGGCTCTCCACCCCGGCGGTCGCCCGGTACGCCACCCAGCTGCTGGCGTCAACCCCGGACCGCGGCCCGCAGGGAAAGCACGCCGTATCGCTTCATGATCAGACGGACTTCACCTTGCATTCACAGGTTCCACTGCCCTTCCAGATGGACGGTGACCACCTGGGACTGCGTTCCAGCGTGACGTTCACAGGCGTACGCCGTGCACTGCGTGTGATTGTGTGAGCAGTAGGGCCGAAAGTCCTTTCAGTCGAACGTTTAGGCTGACTTCCACCCCCTAGAAGTACGGCTGTGACCTAGGCGACACCAAGGAATCAAAAAAAAGTTTCCGGAAGGGGTTGTATCCGCCGCCGAGGTTTGCGAGTCTCTTCATGGCGATCGGGACGGCCGCTCTTCGGCCCCCTTGAGAGCCCGAACCCCCTCCTCTTTTCCAGGACCGCACCAGCCCCTTGCGGGCGTTCGGCCCTTCCCTTGCGGAGGGATTCGTGAAAGCGTTCACATTCACAAGCAACGTTCCCGTAATACGAGGAGATGGAGCAGCCATGGACTGGCGTCACCGCGCCGTTTGCCGCGAGGAAGACCCCGAGCTCTTCTTCCCCATCGGCAACACCGGTCCTGCGCTGCTGCAGATCGAGGAAGCCAAGGCCGTCTGCCGCCGCTGCCCCGTCATGGAGCAGTGCCTGCAGTGGGCGCTCGAGTCCGGCCAGGACTCCGGCGTCTGGGGTGGTCTGAGCGAGGACGAGCGCCGCGCAATGAAGCGCCGTGCAGCTCGTAACCGGGCGCGCAACGCCAGCGCCTGAACCAGCCGCCCCGTGGCATCCGAGCCGCAGCGCGCAGTACCCCCGATGCGCTAAGCAACGTGAGCTTTGAGCCCCGGACCGTACCTCGGTCCGGGGCTTACTGCTGTCCGCGGCCGCTTCCCGGACGCCGCGGTCCGGGTCGTCGGCCGCAGCCTCTCAGTGCTTCTCCGCCCGCACCGGGATGTCCAGCACCACCTGGGTGCCGCGCCCGGGGGCCGGCAGCATGTCGAACGTGCCGCTCATCTCGCCCTCGACCAGCGTCCGGACGATCTGCAGCCCGAGGTTGCCCGCGCGCTGCGGGTCGAACCCTTCGGGCAGCCCGCGGCCGTCGTCCTGGACGGTGACCCGCAGGCGTGGCTCCGTACTGCTGCCGCCGCGCACCGCGCCCACGTCGACCGTGCCCTGCTCCCCCGGTGCGAAGGCGTGCTCCAGCGCGTTCTGGAGGACCTCGGTGAGCACCATGGACAGCGGGGTCGCGACCTCGGCGTCCAGGATTCCGAAGCGGCCGCTGCGCCGCCCGGCCACCTTTCCGGGCGAGATCTCCGCCACCATGGCCAGCACTCTGTCGGCGATCTCGTCGAACTCCACGCGCTCGTCCAGGTTCTGGGAGAGCGTCTCGTGCACGATCGCGATGGAACCCACCCTGCGGACCGCCTCGTTCAGCGCCTCGCGCCCCTGGGGCGAATCCATCCGGCGGGCCTGCAGCCGCAAGAGGGCGGCAACTGTCTGCAAGTTGTTCTTCACCCGGTGGTGGATTTCCCGGATGGTCGCGTCCTTCGTAATCAATTCGCGCTCTCGGCGTCGCAATTCGGTGACGTCGCGCAGCAGTACGAGTGAACCGATGTGGGTGCCCTTCGGTTTGAGCGGGATGGCGCGCAGTTGAATGACGCCTTCCTCGCCCTCCACCTCGAATTCGCGCGGCGCCCAGCCGCTGGCCAGTTTCACCAGGGCCTCGTCCACGGGACCGCGCGCCGGCGCCAGTTCGGCCGTGGCCCGGCCGAGGTGGTGGCCCACGAGGTCGGCCGCCAGCCCCAGACGGTGGTACGCGGAGAGCGCGTTCGGACTGGCGTACTGGACGACGCCGTCCGCGTCGAGCCGGATGAGCCCGTCACCGGCCCGCGGCGAGGCGTCCATGTCGACCTGCTGACCGGGGAACGGAAACGATCCCGCAGCGATCATCTGCGCCAGGTCGGACGCGCTCTGCAGGTAGGTGAGCTCCAGCCGGCTGGGCGTCCGTACGGTGAGCAGGTTGGTGTTCCGGGCGATCACGCCCAGCACCCGGCCCTCACGGCGTACGGGGATGGACTCCACCCGTACGGGCACTTCCTCGCGCCACTCGGGGTCGCCCTCGCGCACGATGCGGCCCTCGTCCAGCGCGGTGTCCAGCATGGGGCGGCGGCCGCGCGGCACCAGGTGGCCGACCATGTCGTCCTGGTAGGACGTCGGCCCGGTGTTCGGGCGCATCTGCGCGACGGACACGTACCGGGTGCCGTCCAGGGTGGGCACCCACAGGACGAGGTCGGCGAAGGACAGGTCGGAGAGCAGCTGCCATTCGGAGACCAGCAGGTGGAGCCACTCGAGGTCGGAGTCGCTCAGAGCGGTGTGCTGGCGGACGAGATCGTTCATGGAGGGCACGCATGCGAGCCTACCGGCGTACGGTGTATCCGTTGACCGTGCACAGGCATGGACTGATGAGCATGGTCTAGTCCACAATGAATCGGTAAAAGGCTTCCGCCCTCCCCGCACAGGAGGACGGATAGAGGACCGAGGCGCTCTCTGCCCTGACTGCGCCGCGGCCTCCGATCGGCCGGACCGGGCGCCGCGAGGAACCGCACACCTCACGGCGCACACCGGCCGATGTCAGCTCCGGGCTGCGGTGCCGGACAGGTTGAGGGTCCTGTCCCGGCGCCGCGGCCCGCGGGTGTTTCCGGGCGCGTATACAGGCGCGCGTACAGAGGCTCATACGGACGGCCCCCGCTCCCCCGAGGAGCGGGGGCCGTCGGCGTTTGTGCAGGTGAAGCGGGGTTCCGAGGTCTGCGGTAGCCCGTCGGGCGGGGAGCGCGGAGCATGGAATCGCGGTGGCGTGTGCGGCTGTGCGCCAAGGGCGCCACGGGGCCGCGACGCCGCTGCTAGAGTGGTCTATACCACTTGCCCCCTCTCCAGAACGGCAGGCCCAGCGTGGAAGTTGTCATCGTCCCGGATGCCAAGGAAGGCGGCGAGCTGATCGCCGAGGCCATGGCCGCCCTGCTGAGGCACAAGCCCGACGCGCTGCTCGGCGTGGCCACCGGCTCGACCCCGCTCCCCATCTACGAAGCGCTCGCGCACAAGGTCGCGGCGGGGGCCGTGGACGCCTCACGGGCCCGTATCTGCCAGCTCGACGAGTACGTGGGACTGCCCGCGGGCCACCCCGAGTCCTACCGTTCCGTGGTGCTGCGTGAGGTCGTCGCGCCGCTCGGCCTGGACGCGGACTCCTTCATGGGCCCGGACGGCGCCGCCGAGGACCTCCAGGCGGCCTGTGACGCCTACGACCGCGCCCTGGCCGAGGCCGGCGGCGTGGACCTCCAGCTGCTGGGTATCGGCACCGACGGGCACATCGGCTTCAACGAGCCGTGCTCCTCGCTCGCCTCCCGTACGCGTATCAAGACGCTGACGCAGCGGACCCGGGAGGACAACGCCCGGTTCTTCGACAGCCTCGACGAGGTGCCGCACCACGTCATCACCCAGGGCATCGGGACCATTCTGGAGGCCCGTCACCTGGTGCTGCTGGCCACGGGCGAGGGCAAGGCGGACGCGGTGGCCCAGACCGTGGAGGGTCCGGTGGCCGCGCTGGTACCGGCCTCCGCGCTGCAGTTGCACCCGCACGCGACGGTGGTCGTCGACGAAGCGGCGGCCTCCAAGCTCAAGCTCGCGGACTACTTCCGCGCGACGTACGCGGCCAAGCCGGAGTGGCAGGGGCTGTAGGGCTGCTCGTACGGAACGCACAGGTGCCGAGCCCCGCGGGGCTCGGCACCTGTGCGTTTGCCGCGGCCTCAGCCGCCCGTGATCACCTCCGCGGCCGCGAGGCCGCAGACGCGGGCGGCCCCGTGCGTCGCGATGTGCAGCGCTCCGGTGGGCGGCGCCTGCGGTACTCCCATCTCGACCACGACGGTGTTGGGCCGGGCGGCGATGAGAGCGGCGAGGGCGTCGGCCATCCAGGGGTGCCGGTGAACGTCGCGTACTACTGCGACGATCTTGCGATCCGCCGCGGCCCGCAGCACCTTCGCGATCAGTGCGGAGGTACCGGCCTCCTCGGCGTCGGCGGGGCCGTAACTGCCGGTCGCGGTGGAGGGCAGCAGCCGCTCCAGCTCGGCCGCGACGCCCCAGGGCGTCTCGTCGCCGACCGCGATGTTGGCGACGGGCGTGAAGGCCGCGACATACGCGGGCGTACGCAACGGCTCGTACGCGCCTTCGGCCGCCGTCACCCGTAGGGCCCGCCGGGCCGCCCGGAGCCCCACGTCCGGGTCTTCCGCTCCCCCGTGTGCGCGTGCCGAGGACCGCCCGGCGTCGCGCGTCCAGCGGGCCAGGGCGCGGACCCGGCCTGCCGCCTCGGCCAGGCGCTCCTCGGTGAGCGCGCCGGAGCGCACGGCGCTCACCAGCGCGTCGCGGAGGCGGAGGACGGTCGCCTCGTCGGCCAGTCCGCCGCCGACGCAGATGGCGTCGGCACCGGCGGCGACGGCGAGCACGCTGCCGCGTTCGATGCCGTACGTGGCGGCGATGGCCCGCATCTCCACGGCGTCGGTGACGATCAGGCCGTCGAAGCCGAGGCCGCCCGCCGCGACGGGCGCGCGCAGCAGTCCGTGCAGGGCGGCCGGGCTGAGCGTGGCGGGCAGGTCGCCGTCGAGGGCGGGCACGAGGATGTGCGCGCTCATGACGGCCTTGGTGCCGGCCGCGACGGCCGCCTTGAAGGGCACGAGTTCGCGGGCGTGCAGGGTGTCGCGCCCTGCGTCGATGCGCGGCAGGTCGTGGTGGGAGTCGACGGCGGTGTCGCCGTGGCCGGGGAAGTGCTTGGTGCAGGCGGCGACGCCGGCGGACTGCATGCCCTGGACGTAGGCGGCGGTGTGCCGGGCGACCAGGTGCGGGTCGGAGCCGAAGGAGCGTACGCCGATGACGGGGTTGCCGGGGTTGGAGTTGACGTCGGCGCTGGGGGCCCAGTTGAGGTTGATGCCGCAGTCGGCGAGGCGGCGGCCCAGCTCGCGGGCGACGGCGCGGGTGAGGCCGGTGTCGTCGACGGCGCCGAGGGCGAGGTTGCCGGGGAAGGAGGAGCCGCCGCGTACTTCGAGGCGGGTGACGTCGCCGCCTTCCTCGTCGATGGCGATCAGGAGGCCGTCGGTCTCGGCGCGGAGGCGGGCGTTGAGGGCGGCGAGCTGTTCGGGGGTGTGGACGTTGCGTCCGAACAGGCCGACGGAGGTGAGGCCCTCGCCGAGCCGGCGCAGCAGCCAGTCCGGCGCTTCGGTCCCGGTGAATCCCGGCTGGAGTACGGCCAGCGCGTCGCGGGTGAGGGTGTCGGCGGAGCGTACGAGCGTCGTCATGGAGCTGCGTGTCCCTTCACGGCGCGTGAACGAGCGGGCGGGCGGACGGCGGTACGGGACCGGGGCGGGCCGCACCGAGCGGTACGGGACCGGGAGCGGCCTTCATCAGACCGCAGACCGGCGGCGCCGGCGCGGAGGCAGGCGGGCGTCCGCGTCATCCCTTCACCGCGCCCGAGGTGAGGCCGCCGACCGCTTTGCGCTGCAGGAAGAGGAAGAGGATCAGGATGGGGAGGGCGAAGAGGGAGGCGGCGGCCATGGTGGCGCCCCAGTCGTCGCCGAAGTTGGTCTGGAAGCCGGAGAGCCACAGGGGCAGGGTCTGGGCCTCGGTCTGCTTGTTGAGGATGAGGACGAGGGGGAATTCGTTCCAGGCGGTGATGAAGCCGAAGAGCGAGGTGGCCATCAGCCCGGGGGCGAGCAGCGGGAGGATGATCCTGACGAACGCCTGGGGGCGGGAGCAGCCGTCGACCATGGCGGATTCCTCCAGCTCCTTGGGGACGGCCGCGATGTAGCCGCGGAGGGTGAGGATCGTAAAGGGCAGCACCATGACCATGTAGAAGAACGTGAGGGGCAGCAGGCTGTTCAGCATGGAGCCGTCCCGGACGATCATGTAGATCGCGATGACCATCACTTCCCAGGGCGCCATCTGGGCGATCATGAAGGTGACGATCACGCCGCGGCGGCCCTTGAAGCGCATCCGTGCGATCGCGAAGGACGCGAGCATGGCGATCACGAGCGACATGCCCACGGCGAGGACCGTGACGGTGACGGAGTTGCCGACGTATCGCCAGAAGTGCGGGGCGCCGACGGCGGTGCGGAAGTGTTCGAGGGTCGGGGTGAGCGGGAACCACACGGGGTCCTCGCTGATGATGTCGCCGGTCGGCTTCAGCGCCGTACTGAACATCCAGTAGACGGGGAAGAGGAAGCCGGCGGTCAGGACCAGGGCCGTGGCGTTGGGCCAGACGCGGCCGAAGAGAGTGCGTTTCATCGCTCGTCCTTCTCTTGCCGGAGCACGATCCGGAGGTAGTACGAGGTCAGTACGAGCAGGATGAGGATGGTCAGCAGCGAGATGGCCGCGCCCATGCCGTAGTGCTGGTTGCCCATGCCCTCGATGAAGGCGTAGACGGGGAGGATCTCGGTGAGCCGGTCCGGGCCGCCCTCGTTGATGGCGAACACCTGGGTGAAGGCTTTGAACACCCAGATGACTTCGAGGAAGGTCGTCGCGTAGAGGAACGGCCTGATGAAGGGCAGGGTGACCGAGGTGAAGCTCTTCCACACGCCGGCGCCGTCGAGGGCGGCCGCTTCGTAGAGCTCCGTGGGGATGGTGGTCGTCGCGGCGTAGAGGTTGACGGCGACGAAGGGCACGGACTGCCAGACGACCAGGACGGTGATGACGAAGAAGGTGGAGAACTGGCTGCCGGTCCAGTTGAAGTCCGCCATGTCGTGCCACCCGAGCCGGTCCAGTACCCAGTTGACGACGCCGAAGCGCTGGGCGAAGAGCCACTGGTAGACGGTGGTGGCGGCGATGACGGGCATGGCCCAGGCCAGGACGAGCCCGAACATGAGGGTGAGCCGCATACGGGGGCCGAGCCGGGCCAGGAGCAGGCCGATGAGGGTGCCGATGCCCATCGTGAGGGCGACGTTGGCAGCGGTGAAGAGGAGAGAGCGGAGGGAGACCCGCCAGAATTCCGCGTTGCCGAGGATCTGCCGGTAGTTGTCGGTGCCGTTCCATTCGGTGGCGTGCCGGATGAGCTGCCCCATGTTGAGGTTCTGGAACGACAGCGCGCCGTTGGTGATCAGGGGGTAGCCGAGGAAGACCGCGGTGACGGCGAGCGCGGGCAGCAGCAGGAGGTACGGCGCGCGGCCGGCCGTCCGCGCGCGTGGCCGCAGCGGTGGCCGGGGCGGGCCGCCGGTCCCCCCGTTCCCGGCGGTGCCGGGCGTTTTCCCGGCCCGTCTGCTCTGCACTGACATGGCTGCCATCTCTTCTCGCGCCCTCCCCGGCGACGCTCCTGCCGGGGGACGGAGCGGTCCCCCGGCAGGAGCCGGTGCCTACTGCTGCTGGCTGAGCCGCTTGTTGAATTCGCCCTCGACCTGCTGGGCGGCGTCCGCGGCGTCCTTTCCGTTCAGGACGGCGGTCATGTACGTCCTGATCGGGTTGGGCGGGTTCTCCACGGCGCCCCATTCCGGGATGAGCGGGGTGGTGCCGCCGCCGGCGACGGCGGGCGCCGCCGCCTCGGCCGCGGGGTTGCCCTTCAGGGCGCTCTGCAGCGACTCCTTGTTGGGGATGACGCCGCCTTCCCGGGCGAGCTGTCCCTCGTACTTGTCGGAGAGCGCGACCTTCAGGAACTTCTTGGCCAGGTCCTGCTTCTGGCTGCCGGCGGCGACGGCGAGGTTGGAGCCCCCGAGGAAGACGCCTTCCGGCGTGCCGGCGGTCTCACCGGGGATGGTGAAGTAGCCGATGTCCTTCTCGATCTTCGGGTTGGCCTTGATGGCGATCCCGGACTCCCAGCCCATGCCGATGAACGCGCCGGTCTTCCCCTTGGCGAAGACCTCGCCCTGCTGCGGGGTGGCCTCGTCCTTGTCCTTCGGGGCCTTGCTGAAGGACTGGTACTGCTTGTAGATGTCCATGGCCTTGGCGACCTTGGGGTCGGCGAGGTTGGAGACCCACTTGCCGCCCTGCTTCTTGACCAGGTCGGCCTTGGTGCCGATGGTCAGGCCGTCGAAGAAGTACCAGTTCTGGCCGGGCATGTAGAGCGGCTCGGCGTCGGTCTTCTTCCGGATCAGGTCCAGGTCCTTGAAGAACTCGGTGCGGGTCTTCGGCGTGTCCTCGATGCCGGCCTCGGCCCAGATCTTCTTGTTGTAGACGACGACGCGGTTGGCGGCGAACCAGGGGGCGGCGTACTGCTTGCCCTGGTAGACGGCCGACTTGTTCAGGGCCGGCGTCCAGTCGGCGCCGATCCCCTTCTTCAGGTCGTCCAGTTCGGCCAGGCCGGAGGTCTTGGCGTAGGCGGAGGTCTGGGTGTTGCCGACCTCGATGACGTCCGGCGGGTTCTCCTCGGAGAGCGCGGTGGTGATCTTCTGCTGAATACCGTTCCACTTCTGGATCTCGATGTTCAGCTTCGCGCCGGTCTTCTTCTCGAAGGCGGCCGTGACGTCCTTCGTCCAGCCCGGCGGGGTGGAGCCGTCCATGACCCATATGGTGAGGCTCTTGTCGTCCGCCCCCGCCGACGTGCCGGACCCGCAGGCCGCGACACTTACCAGCATTCCCGCGACTGCCGTCGCCGCGATCAGCCCACGCTTCACAGCACACTCCCCTAATGGCTGGGTGTGGTCTTTAATGGTTTAGACCAGTGCCCGCAGCTTGGCCTAGACCTTTAGGGGTGTCAAGAGGTGTATAAGAGTCGCAGTCGGCTCCGTTACCGGACCGACATCCGGCAGGCGCGGACCTGCGAGGGAGCATCGGCACCCCACCCGTGCCACGATGTGAGCCGCTACGCATGGAGGAGCCGGTGACGACAGCACGAGTGGAGTCGGAAGGGCGGGTCATGGAGACCGACGGGGCCGGCGCGGAGTCCGGCAGCGGAACCGCACGCACCGCGCGGGTGCCCAAGTACTACCGGCTCAAGCGGCATTTGCTGGAGATCACCGAGACGCTGCCGCCGGGCACCCCCGTACCGCCCGAGCGCACGCTGGCCTCGGAGTTCGACACCTCACGGACGACCGTGCGGCAGGCCCTGCAGGAACTGGTCGTCGAGGGACGGCTGGAACGCATCCAGGGCAAGGGCACCTTCGTCGCCAAGCCCAAGGTCTCCCAGGCGCTGCAACTGACCTCCTACACCGAGGACATGCGCGCCCAGGGCCTGGAACCCACCTCGCAGCTGCTGGACATCGGATACGTCACGGCCGACGACCGGCTGGCCGGGCTGCTGGACATCGCGGCGGGCGGCCGGGTGCTGCGCATCGAACGGCTGCGGCTGGCCAGCGGCGAGCCGATGGCCATCGAGACCACGCACCTGTCGGCCAAGCGCTTCCCCGCCCTGCGCCGCAATCTGGTCAAGTACACCTCGCTCTACACCGCGCTCGCCGAGGTCTACGACGTCCGCCCGGCGGAGGCCGAGGAGACCATCGAGACGTCCCTCGCCACCCCGCGCGAGGCCACGCTGCTGGGCACGGACGTGGGCCTGCCGATGCTGATGCTCTCCCGGCACTCCCTGGACCCCCAGGGCGAACCGGTGGAGTGGGTGCGCTCGGTGTACCGCGGCGACCGGTACAAGTTCGTGGCGCGCCTGCAGCGGCCGAACGACTAGCGGCACGGAGCCGGGCGCGGCCGTACGGGCGGCGGGCGAAAGCCGTCGTACGGGGCGGGAGAAGCGGAAGCACACATCCCCGTCACCCGGGTTATCCACAGGGTGTAGCGCACGTCACAATTCCTGCTCTACGGTCCTTCCGTCACCGTCGGACGGGAGGACGGCCAGTGCGCACCACATCACCGCGAACGATCGCCATCTGGACAGCCGTTGCGCTGATCGGCGCCACCGGCTGGACCCTGCTCGCACTGGGCCGCGGCGAGCAGGTGTCGGCGGCCTGGATGGTGGCCGCAGCCCTCGGCACGTACGCCATCGCCTACCGCTTCTACTCGCGCTTCATCGCGACGCGCGTGCTGCGGGTGGACAAGACCCGCGCCACCCCCGCCGAGCGGCTGAACAACGGCATCGACTTCCACCCCACCGACCGCCGCGTCCTGCTCGGCCACCACTTCGCGGCCATCGCGGGCGCGGGCCCCCTGGTCGGCCCGGTGCTCGCGGCGCAGATGGGCTACCTCCCGGGCACGATCTGGATCATCGCCGGGGTGGTGTTCGCGGGCGCCGTGCAGGACATGGTGGTCCTCTTCTTCTCCACCCGGCGGGACGGGAAGTCGCTGGGCCAGATGGCGCGCGAGGAGATCGGCCCGTTCGGCGGGGCCGCCGCGCTGCTCGCCGCCTTCGCCATCATGATCATCCTGCTGGGCGTACTGGCCCTGGTGATCGTCAACGCGCTGGCCGCGTCCCCCTGGGGCACGTTCTCCATCGGCATGACGATCCCCATCGCCCTCATCATGGGCGGCTACCTGCGCTTCCTCCGGCCCGGCCGGATCACCGAGGTCTCCCTCATCGGCATCGCGCTGCTGCTCCTCGCCCTCGTCGGCGGCCGCTGGGTCGCGGAGTCCTCCTGGGCCGACGCCTTCACGCTCCAGCCGAAGACCCTGGTCATCTGGCTGGTGGCATACGGCTTCATCGCCTCGGCGCTCCCCGTCTGGACCCTGCTCGCACCGCGCGACTACCTCTCCACCTTCATGAAGATCGGCACGATCGGGCTGCTGGCGGTGGGCGTGGTGATCGCGCTCCCGACGCTGAAGATGGACGCGGTGACGGACTTCGCGAGCCGCGGCGACGGCCCGGTCTTCGCCGGCTCCCTCTTCCCCTTCGCGTTCATCACGATCGCCTGCGGCGCGCTGTCGGGCTTCCACGCGCTGATCTCCTCGGGCACCACGCCGAAGATGGTGCAGAAGGAGACCCAGATCCGGATGATCGGGTACGGCTCGATGCTCATGGAGTCGTTCGTCGCGGTGATGGCGCTGGTGGCCGCCTCCATCATCGACCCGGGGCTGTACTTCGCGATGAACGCACCGGCCGGCGTCATCGGCGACTCCGTCCAGTCCGCGTCCCAAGCGGTCGCGCACCTCGGTTACTCGATCTCGCCCGACCAACTGGCCGCCGCGGCCAAGGCCGTGGAGGAACAGACGCTGCTGTCCCGCACGGGCGGCGCGCCGACACTGGCCATCGGGGTGTCGGAGATCTTCTCGCAGGTGGTCGGCGGCGCCGGGATGAAGGCGTTCTGGTACCACTTCGCGATCATGTTCGAGGCGCTGTTCATCCTCACGGCGCTGGACGCGGGCACGCGGGTGGGCCGCTTCATGCTCCAGGACATGCTGGGCAACGCGTACAGGCCGTTCCGGAACATCAGCTGGAAGCCCGGCCTGTTGCTCTGCAGTGCGGCCGTGGTCGGCCTGTGGGGGTACTTCCTGTGGGTGGGCGTCCACGAGCCGCTGGGCGGCATCAACCAGCTCTTCCCGATCTTCGGCATCTCCAACCAGCTGCTGGCGGCGGTGGCGCTGGCCGTGTGCACGACGCTGCTGGTGAAGTCCGGCCGGGTCAAGTGGGCCTGGATCACGGGCATACCGCTGGCCTGGGACGCGGTGGTCACGCTGACCGCGAGCTGGCAGAAGGTGTTCTCCGGCGACCCGAAGGTGGGGTTCTTCACGCAGCGCGGGGTCTATCAGGACGCGATCGACGCCGGGAAGGTGCTGCCGCCCGCGAAGACGATGGACGACATGCACACGGTCGTCACCAACTCCACGGTGGACGGGGTGCTGTCGGCGGTACTGGCCCTGCTGATCGTGGTGGTGATCGCCGACGCGGCCCGCATGTGCATACGCCACCTCCGCACGCCGGACGCGACCCCGCTGCACGAAGCCCCGTACGTCGCCTCGCGCCTCGTCGCCCCGGCCGGCCTGATGGCCACACCGGAGGAGAAGGCGGAGCTGGCGGCGGCCGGGAACGCGGAGGCGAGGAGGTGAGCGGCCCGGCACGGACGGCACACGGAACGCCCCGGTGGGCGGCCGGGATGGCCCGGTGGGCGGGCACGGCGGCTGGGTGGGGGCGCGGGGTCCGGTGGGTGGCCACGGTGGCCCGGTGGGGGCGCGGGGTCCGGTGGTACGTACGGGAGTTGACCGGCGAGTCGGCGTACGACCGGTACGTCGAGCATCTCCGCCGGCACGCCCCGGACGCCCCGGTGCCCACCCGCGCCGAGTTCGAGCGCCGCAGGACGGACGCGCAGGAGGCCGACCCCCGCTCGGGCTTCCGCTGCTGCTGAGCGGGGGGGCGGCTGAGGAGGAGGCGGTGGGGGTGGGGTGGGGGCGGGGGGGAGCCCCCCCGAAGCGCAGCCCCCACGCCGCCCCGCCCCCTCCCGCCCCCGCCACCCAAACCGTTTCCGTACCGATATGCGGACAGCTGGTGACGGCGGGAGCTTTGGGCGCTTAGATTTCCTGGCCTTACATATGTGATCGCCAGGGATGGAGCAGCGGATATGTCAGAGCCAGCCGAAACACCCCGTTCCGGGCCGATCGTCACGCCCACGCGCGTGGTGGCCGGCCTCTGCCTGCTCGCTCCGTTCGTGGCGATGCTCTGGGTGAGTTCGTACGCGAAGGTCGAACCGACGCTGATCGGCATCCCGTTCTTCTACTGGTACCAGATGCTGTGGGTGCTGATCTCGACGGCGCTGACGATGACCGCGTACAAGCTCGTGCAGCGTGAGCAGCGCGGGCTTCGCGCCCGTAAGGACGGTGCGTCGAAGTGATGACCACGGCAACGAACTTCCTGGCCACCTCGGTCGCCCCGGCCACCCCGACCATCCCGGCCGGAAGCGCGCTCGCGGCGGACGCGACCGGCGGCGTGAACGGCATCGCGCTGGCCGTCTTCATCTTCTTCTTCATCGCCGTGACGGTCATGGGCTTCCTGGCCGCCCGCTGGCGCAGGGCCGACCAGTCCGACAACCTCGACGAGTGGGGCCTGGGCGGCCGCAGCTTCGGTACGTGGGTGACGTGGTTCCTGCTGGGCGGCGACCTCTACACCGCGTACACCTTCGTCGCCGTGCCCGCGGCGATCTACGCGGCGGGGGCGGCCGGCTTCTTCGCCGTGCCGTACACGATCCTCGTCTACCCGTTGATCTTCACGTTCCTGCCGCGGCTGTGGTCGGTGTCGCACAAGCACGGGTACGTCACCACCTCGGACTTCGTGCGCGGCCGCTTCGGCTCCAAGGCCCTGTCGCTGGCCGTCGCGCTCACCGGCATCCTCGCCACGATGCCGTACATCGCGCTGCAACTCGTGGGCATCCAGGCGGTCCTGGACGTGATGGGCGTCGGCGGCGGCGAGAGCACGAACTGGTTCATCAAGGACCTGCCGCTGCTGATCGCCTTCGGCGTGCTGGCCGCGTACACCTACTCCTCCGGGCTGCGCGCGCCCGCGCTGATCGCGTTCGTCAAGGACGGCCTGATCTACCTCGTCATCGCGGTGGCGATCATCTACATCCCGATCAAGCTGGGCGGCTTCGAGCACATCTTCCACACGGCGGGCGACGCCTTCGCGCAGACGAACCCGGCCACCGGCAAGCCGCGCGGCGAGCTGGCGAGCGGCCCCAACGCGCAGTGGGCGTACGGGACGCTGGCGCTCGGCTCGGCGCTGGCGCTGTTCATGTACCCGCACTCGATCACGGCCACGCTCTCCTCGCGCAGCCGTAACGTGATCCGCCGCAACACCACCATCCTGCCGCTGTACTCGCTGATGCTCGGCCTGCTCGCGCTGCTGGGCTTCATGGCGATCGCGGCCGGGATCAAGGTGCAGAACGGGCAGCTGGCGATCCCGCAGCTGTTCGAGAACATGTTCCCCGACTGGTTCACGGGCGTGGCGTTCGCCGCGATCGGCATCGGCGCGCTGGTGCCCGCCGCGATCATGTCGATCGCCGCGGCGAACCTCTTCACCCGCAACATCTACAAGGACTTCCTCAAGCCGGGCGCCACGCCCGCGCAGGAGCACAAGGTCGCCAAGCTGGTGTCGCTGCTGGTGAAGGTCGGCGCGCTGGCGTTCGTCCTGACGATGGACAAGACGGTGGCGATCAACTTCCAGCTGCTGGGCGGCATCTGGATCCTGCAGACCATGCCGGCGCTGGTGGGCGGCCTGTTCACCCGCTGGTTCCACCGCTGGGCGCTGCTCGCCGGCTGGGCGGTCGGCATGGTGTACGGCACGGTCGCGGCGTACGGCGTGGCGAGCCCCACGCAGAAGCACTTCGGCGGCTCGAACGCGGAGATCCCCGGGATCGGCGAGATCGGCTACATCGGCCTGACCGCGTTCGTGCTCAACGTCCTGGTGACGGTGGTCCTGACGGTCGTCCTGCGGGCCGTGAAGGCCCCTGCCGGCATCGACGAGACCTCGCCCGAGGACTACACGGCGGACGCCGGTGACAAGGGCGTCCAGGTGGACCTGCCGCCGGCCACGGCGGGCGCCGCCCACTAGGTCGTGACCGCAGAGTCCCGCCTGAGCTCATGACGGCCGACGGGCCGCCGGTGGAAACCGGCGGCCCGTTGTCGTACCCCCGGTGCACACTGAGCGCATGGATCCCATGGACATCGTGGTCAGGCGGATACGTACGGAGGAGCACGCGTGGCTGGGCGAGATCACGGCCCAGGCGTATCTCGGTGACGGGCTGCTCGACTTCGGGGAGGACGACGGCTATCTGCCCCTGCTGCGGGACGTGGCGCGGCGGGCCGCCGAGGCGGAGGTGCTGGTGGCCGTGGCGGACGGCGAGGTGCTGGGCGGGGTGACGTTCGTGCCGGCGGGCGGTCCGTGGGCGGACATCGCGCGGCCGGGCGAGGCGGAGTTCCGGATGCTGGCGGTCGCGAAGGAGGCACGCGGCAGAGGCGCGGGCGAGGCGCTGGTGCGCGCGTGTCTGGAACGTGCGCGGGAGACCGAGGGCTGCGCACGTCTCGTGCTGTCCTCCCAGCGCTCGATGCTCAGCGCGCACCGCATCTACCGTCGCCTGGGGTTCACGCGGACCCCGGACCGCGACTGGCATCCGATACCGGACGCCGGCCCGCTGCTGACGTTCGCCCGGGAGCTGACGCCTTCGCAGGGGTGACCATCCGTGCGTACGGCTGCACGGACAGCAGCGTCGCGACACAAGATATGGGAACGCTCGCGCGGGGCGACACAAGATGTATGCTCGTGCTCGCTGTCGCCGCAGGGGAATCCGGTGCGAATCCGGAACTGTCCCGCAACGGTGTGCTGAGTGGGCATTTGTGCCGCGCTCGCCGAGTCCGAGGACCTGCCGACGGTACGTCCGTATCCGTTCCGGTGCGGGCGTCGAGACGTCCGGGCTCCGTGGGATGGGCCGGTGGACGCTGCGTGGTGTGCCCGCGTGCCCGGCAGGGCTCCGGCGCGGCTGCCCGTACGCCTCCGACCGCCCTCCCCCGGCCCCAGCCGAGTGAGGAGAGCACAAGGTGACCATCGCGCCAGCGGAGTCAGCACAAGAGGCGCAGGCGGCACAGGAGAAGCGGGCGGCACAGGAGGCGCGGGCGACGACCGCGCGGCCCGACGACGGCCCCGGTACGGCCCTGCTGCGCACCCTGACCGACCTCACCGCCGACCTGCCGGCCACCGACCCGGGCAAGGTCGCCGCGGCCGCGCTGCGCGGCCGGCACGCCGGCTCGGACGCGGCGGAGCTGCGCGAGCTGGCGATGGAGGCCGCGGCCGGGCTGATCGGCGATGAGCCGCAGTACTCCAAGCTGGCCGCCCGGCTGCTGACCGCCGCGGTCGCCGAGGAGGCCGCGAGCCAGGGCGCGACGGGCTTCGCCGCCTCGGTCGCCACGGGGCACCGCGAGGGTCTGATCGCCGACGGCACGGCGGAGTTCGTCCGGACGCACGCCGCCACGCTGGACGCGCTGGTCGAGGCGGCCCTCCAGGACGGCGCCGACGACCGCTTCGGCTACTTCGGCCTGCGCACGGTCTACTCCCGCTACCTCCTCCGGCACCCGATCACCCGCAAGGTCATCGAGACCCCGCAGCACTTCCTGCTGCGCGTGGCCTGCGGCCTGGCCGAGGACCACTCGGACCGCGCCGTCCAGGACGTCGCCGCGCTGTACGCGCTGACCAGCACGCTCTCCTACCTGCCCTCCTCCCCCACGCTCTTCAACTCCGGCACCCGCCACCCGCAGATGTCCTCCTGCTATCTGCTGGACTCGCCGCTGGACGAGCTGGACTCGATCTACGACCGCTACCACCAGGTCGCGCGCCTCTCGAAGCACGCGGGCGGCATCGGCCTCTCGTACTCCCGGGTGCGCGCCCGCGGTTCGCTGATCCGCGGCACCAACGGGCACTCCAACGGCATCGTGCCGTTCCTGCGGACCCTCGACGCGAGTGTCGCCGCGGTGAACCAGGGCGGCCGCCGCAAGGGCGCCGCCTGCGTGTATCTGGAGACCTGGCACGCGGACATCGAGGAGTTCCTGGAGCTGCGCGACAACACCGGTGAGGAGGCGCGGCGTACGCACAACCTGAACATCGCGCACTGGATCCCGGACGAGTTCATGCGCCGGGTCGAGGCGGACCAGGACTGGTCGCTGTTCTCGCCGGCGGACGCGCCGGAGCTGGTGGACCTGTGGGGCGCGGAGTTCGACGCCGCGTACCGGCAGGCGGAGGCCGACGGAAAAGCGATCAAGGCCGTCCCCGCGCGGACGCTGTACGCCCGCATGATGCGGACCCTGGCGCAGACCGGCAATGGCTGGATGACCTTCAAGGACGCCGCCAACCGCACCGCGAACCAGACCGCCGAGCCGGGCCGGGTCGTGCACTCCTCGAACCTGTGCACGGAGATCCTGGAGGTCACGGACGACGGCGAGACGGCCGTCTGCAACCTCGGCTCCGTCAACCTCGCCGCGCACCTGGGCGCGGACGGCGAGCTGGACTGGGCCAAGCTGGACGCCACGGTCCGGACGGCCGTCACCTTCCTCGACCGCGTCGTGGACATCAACTTCTACCCGACCGAGCAGGCCGGCGCGTCCAACTCCCGCTGGCGACCGGTGGGACTGGGCCTGATGGGCCTCCAGGACGTGTTCTTCCGGCTGCGCTTGCCGTTCGACTCCCCCGAGGCGCGCGAGCTGTCCACCCGTATCTCCGAGCGGATCATGCTCGCCGCGTACGAGGCGTCCGCCGACCTCGCCGAGCGGCACGGCCCGCACCCGAACTGGGCGGCGACCCGCACCGCCCGCGGCGTGCTGCACCCCGACCACTACCCCAATGCCGAGCCCCGCTGGGCCGACCGCTGGGCCGCGCTGCGCACCCGTATCGCGGCGACCGGCATGCGAAACTCACTCCTTCTGGCGATCGCCCCCACCGCGACCATCGCCTCCATCGCGGGCGTGTACGAGTGCATCGAGCCGCAGGTCTCCAACCTTTTCAAGCGCGAGACGCTGAGCGGGGAGTTCCTGCAGGTCAACGCGTACCTGATCGAGGAGCTCAAGGCGCTGGGCCTGTGGGACGCGCGGACCCGTGACGCGCTGCGCGAGGCCAACGGCTCGGTCCAGGACCTGGAATGGGTGCCGGAGGACGTCCGCGCGCTGTACCGCACGGCCTGGGAGGTCCCGCAGCGCGCGCTGATCGACATGGCCGCCGACCGCACTCCCTACCTGGACCAGAGCCAGTCCCTGAACCTCTTCATGGCGGCGCCCACCATCGGCAAGCTCAGCTCGATGTACGCCTACGCGTGGAAGCGCGGCATCAAGACCACGTACTACCTGCGGTCCCGCCCGGCGACCCGGATCGCGCAGTCCGCGCGCGGCACGGCCGCCGCCGCCCCCGTACCCCAGCAGGCGACCGACCCCGAGGCGATCGCCTGCTCCCTGGAGAACCCCGAGTCCTGCGAGGCATGCCAGTAATGACCACCGCACCCGAGAGCGCCGCCGCCACCCACACCGTCGGCGCGACGCACAAGAACCTCCTCGACCCGGGCTTCGAGCTGACGCTGCGTCCGATGCGGTACCCGGACTTCTACGACCGCTACCGCGACGCGATCAAGAACACCTGGACCGTGGAGGAGGTCGACCTCCACTCCGACGTGGCCGACCTCGCCAAGCTGTCGCCGGGCGAGCAGCACCTGATCGGCCGGCTGGTCGCCTTCTTCGCGACCGGCGACTCGATCGTGTCGAACAACCTGGTCCTCACTCTCTACAAGCACATCAACTCCCCCGAGGCGCGGCTCTACCTGAGCCGGCAGCTCTTCGAGGAGGCCGTGCACGTCCAGTTCTATCTGACGCTGCTGGACACGTACCTGCCCGACCCGGACGACCGCGCCGACGCGTTCGCCGCCGTCGAGAGCATCCCGTCCATCCGCGAGAAGGCGCAGTTCTGCTTCCGCTGGATGGACTCCGTCGAGAAGATCGACCGGCTGGAGACCAAGGCCCACCGCCGCCGCTTCCTGCTGAACCTGATCTGCTTCGCGGCCTGCATCGAGGGGCTGTTCTTCTACGGTGCGTTCGCCTACGTGTACTGGTTCCGCTCGCGGGGCCTGCTGCACGGCCTGGCGACGGGGACGAACTGGGTCTTCCGCGACGAGACCATGCACATGAACTTCGCGTTCTCCGTCGTGGACACCGTCCGCGAGGAGGAGCCGGAGCTGTTCGACGCGGAGCTGGAGCAGCAGGTCACCGACATGCTGAAGGAGGCCGTGGAGGCCGAGCTGCAGTTCGCCGAGGACCTGTGCGGCGACGGCCTGCCGGGCATGAACACGGCGTCGATGCGGGAGTACCTGCAGTGCGTGGCCGACCAGCGGCTGCAGCGGCTCGGCTTCGCACCGGTGTACGGCTCGGAGAACCCGTTCTCCTTCATGGAGCTGCAGAACGTCCAGGAGCTGACCAACTTCTTCGAGCGCCGCGCCTCGGCGTACCAGGTGGCGGTCGAGGGCTCGGTCTCCTTCGACGACGAGTTCTAGAACGGCTGCCGGACTTCTGGCACGGCTGCCGGAAACCGCGCTGCCCCCGAACGGGTGTTCCGTTCGGGGGCGGCGCCGGATGTACGCGGGGCGTCAGTCGTTGGCGACGACCGGGTAGCGCGGTTCGCCCTCTGCCATCTGCTTCAGGACGTCCTTGCGGTCGCGCTTGGAGAGGCGGTCGATGTAGAGGTATCCGTACAGGTGGTCCGTCTCGTGCTGCAGGCAGCGCGCGAAGTAGCCGGTGCCCTCGACGGCGATGGCGTTGCCCTCGATGTCCTGGCCGCGCACCACCGCGTAGTCGGGCCGCGGGAGCTCGGCGTAGGCGCCGGGGACCGACAGGCAGCCCTCGTTGGAGTCGTCCAGCACCCGGCGGTCGGCCGGCAGCTCGTCCAGGACCGGGTTGCAGACCGCGCCGACGTGGCGTACGCCCTGGTCGTCCATGCAGTCGTAGACGAAGACCTTCAGGTCGACGCCGATCTGGTTGGCGGCCAGGCCCACGCCCTCGGCGGTGCGCTGGGAGGCGAACATGTCGTCGACGAGCCGCGCGAGCTCGTCGTCGAACGCGGTGACGTCCTTGCACTCCTTGTGGAGCACCGGATTGCCGACCACGGTGATCGGGCGGGAGGTGCCGCGCTCGCGGTACGCCTTCTCGCGCGCGTCCGCGTCGGTCACGTCGTCGATGAACTCGGTGTCCACCTGCTGATCGCCGTCCTGATCAAACCCAGTTTGCTGCGCCATGTCCGCCGCACGCCTTCCGCGATGTTCCGCAAAGATTCTTCTTAGCTGCCCGTACAGGGTACGGGGGCCCGCCGTGCGCCCGCCGACACAGCTCGTGGCGGCTCAGCAGACCTCTTCGAGGTCCCGCCACTCGCGGGTGTCCGGGCTGTCGGCCACCCAGCCGTCCAGCAGGCCGCGCACCAGCCCGGCGGGCGCGGCGATGCCGCACTCACGCTCGGGCACCCACAGGGAGCCGGAGCCGGCCGTGCGGTGCCCGAGCGGGCCCGGATGGCCGGGCTCGCTGTGGTCGTGCGGGTCCAGGTGCTCGCCCTCGCCCTCGTCGCTGGGCATCCGGCTCTCGGAGCACGTGCGGCACAGCAGGCGGACGGAGGAGGACCAGTCCTCGGCGGCGTACCCGGCGTCCGCGGCCAGCCGCTCGAGGGCGTCCCGGTCGGCCTCGCCGGCGGCCTCGAGGAGGACGACCCAGGTGGGCACCGGCGAGGGCGCCCACAGCTCGATCTCGTCGAAGACGGGGTAGGAGGGCCCGGCCGTGGTCGTGCGCTCGCCGTGCGGTACGCCGTCGTGCAGCACCACCTCGCCCCAGCGGCGCCCGGAGGACGGCAGCGGGATGGAGAGCACCTCGATGCGGGCGGGGTCCAGCCGGCGGCCCCAGACGACCTCGGCCTCGCCCTCGGGCGAGAGGCGGACCGCGGCGCTGCCCAGCTGCATGCCGCGCGGCTCTCCGGAGGGCGCGCCCTCGCCGGGGACGTGCAGGCCGTACGCCTGCCAGGCGCGCCGGGCCAGCGGCCAGTCCTGCAGGGCGGTGGCCGCGATGCCCACGTTCCACCAGTCGGGGGCTCCGGCCTCGCGCTCCAGGAGGGCGACGGCGCGCAGTCCGGCCGTGCGCGCCTGCTCCCAGTCGTGCCGGAACTTGTGCAGCAGGGCGAGGTTGAACCAGGACTCCGACAGCCACGGCTCCATGTCGGCGGCGCGGGTGAGCAGCGCGCCCGCGTCCTCGTAACGGCCGTCGCCGATCAGCGTGAAAGCGCGGTCGGTCGCCTGCCGCCACGAGGCGGAGGGCCGGTGCCGTACCTTGCCGAAGATCTTCACGATTCCCGCCTGCCGATTGCTTCCTTGGTGCCGTCCGGTGGACGGCCGAGGGCTCACTCGACAACCTGCCACAGTTTGCCGCCGGGCTCAGCCCGATGACCGGCGCCCCCTGCTGCTCCTTGCCTCGCGCAGCCCCCTCGGCCCCGCTCCCCGGGGCCTCCTTCGCATCCAACCATGCCCATATCCGAGGCCGCTCATTACCCATCGGTTCTGTGACCTTGAACCGGTACCCCGATACGTGACGGCTACCCCTGTGGGCACCGCGCGCACGGCGGGAAGGGCCGGTCAGGCGGGCCCGAGGGGCCGGGAGAGCACTCGGGCGAGGGCCTCCACCACACGGGGTTCGAAGTCCTGTGCGGTCGACAGGCGGAGCCGTTCCAGGGCACGCAGCGTGCCCCCGGGGCCGCCGTCCCCGCCCGCGAGGTCGTCGTAGGCGTTCACGGTGCGCACGATACGGGCGGGCAGCGGCTGCTCCCGGAAGGGATCGGCCTGCCGCTCGACGATCACCGCCACCTCGGCGGGCACCCCGGTCTGGCGGACGACGGCCCCGCCGAGCAGGGCGATCCTGCGCTGCTCGGCGGACGGCAGGCCGGCGGTGGCGCCGCCGGTCACCGGGTCCACCAGGGACAGCTGCCCGATGTCGTGCATCAGCGCCGCGTACTCCAGGACGCTCAAGTCGGCCTCGCCGAGGCCCAGTTCCCGGCCGACGGCGCGGCTGAGGACGGCGACCCGGCGGGCGTGGCCCTGCGGGGTGTAGCCGGCGATCTCGGTGGCGCGGGCGAGGGAGGCGATGGTCTGCCGGTACGTGGCGCGGACGGCGGCGTAGCGGCGGAAGGAGAACTGGGTGAGGAGAAGCGGCAGGCAGAAGACGGGCAGCGCCCACAGGCCGGCGACGGCGGTGGCCAGGGCGATGACCAGGCCCGTCGCGCAGATCGCGGAGCCGATGCCGAGGAGGGCGCGCAGCTCGTCGCGGAGCAGGGGGCCGTACGGCCAGCCGGTACGGGCCCTGGCCAGGGCCGCGGCGAGCACGGCGTCGCACAGGGCGGTGAGCACGAGGATGCCGAGGAGGTAGCAGGTGTAGTACGTGCCGTCGCCGATCCAGGCGGCCAGCCGGCCGGTGGTGTACAGGGGCTGGAAGCAGGTCGCGGCGAAGCCGACGGTGAGGACGCGGCGGGCGATGTGGTCCAGGGCCGGGCCCCGGCCGAGCGCCACATGGGGGACGAGGCCGATGAGCCCTGCCGCGACGACGACGGCGACGGTCTGCAGGACGCCGTGCGAGGTGGGCCGCCCGCCGACCTCACCGAGCAGGGCGTAGGCCAGGGCTCCGGCGACGCCGAGCGGGGCGCTCTCGCGGTCGCCGGGCAGCGCGCCCGCGCCGCCGCGCGCGGGCGGCCCCGCGCCCCAGCGGGCCAGCTCACCGACCGCTATCAGGGCGCCGAAGGCGAGGGCGATACCGGGGTCGGCGAGGCCGTGCCAGAGGGTGTGGCCCAGCGCGAGGCAGGCGAGGGCGCCGGCCGCGGTGTGGACGAGGGCGACGGCACGGGGGGCGCCGGTGCGGTGCGGGACGGCGGGCGGG
>NZ_JBEPFC010000033.1:0-53861 GCF_040301705.1 Streptomyces sp. NPDC000151
CGGCACTGGACTTCGCGCGCACGGACGGCGCCGACGCGGCGGGGTCGGCGGCGCTGGTGGTCAGCCGCACGGACGGCAACGTCCGCTACCTGACGGCCCCTTGGGTGCGCGCGGTCGCGCTCGCGGACCTGACCGTCGGCCCGAAGGCGCGGGCGACCGCGCTGCGCCGCACGGCGGACGGCGTGACGGCCCCGGCGCCCGCGCCCGCGCCCGGCGCGTCCTGCGCCCGCTGGCCCGCGCTGCGGATGGCCGGGCACCTCTACACCGACCTGGGCGAGCTGACCCCGGCCCGGCTGACGTACGGCGCTCCGGGCCGAGCGGGCGAGCCGGCGGGCGGCGCGGCGCTGACGGCCTGGGCGCGCACGGCCTGCCGGCTCGCGGCCGTGCGGTCGCTGGGCGTGCGGAGCGTGAACGCCTGGGAGTACGCGCGCCAGCGGCTGCCCGAGCACGGCGGGACGGCGGCGTGGCTGTGCACGCGGGCCGAGACCTGGCGCGGGCCCGGGAGCCGGACGATGGCGCAGTTCCAGGCGCCGGTGGCGGGCGACGGCGGCGGGTCGGGGGCGCGGCGGTATCCACCGGGTGCGGTAGCGGCGCGGGCGGAGGGCGGCCGGGCCTGCGGGCCGCGGTCGCCGCACGCGCTGGCCGGGGTGCTGTGGAAGTCGGCGGCCGGGCACTGGTGGCTGGTGGCGGCGGGCAGCGCGGAGCTGCGCCGGGTGACGGCGGGCGGCGGGGTGACCGGCCGCGCGAAGGGGCGGCTGCTGGCGGTGCGCGCGGAGGCGGGCGAGCGGGCGCGGCTCACGGCGCGGCTGCCGGACGGCGGCCGGCTCACGGCGCTGCACTGAGCGCTGGAGGACCGCGAAACGGGGGTACGGGCATGCGCTCGTACCCCCTTCGGCATGGAGCGGGAAAACCTCGTGCAAGGGTCTGTCCCTCGTCCTTACCGCCCAGTACATTGACGCCATGTCTAACAAGGCCTCGTTGCGGCCCGCGCCGGTCGCGTCCGAACACATACCGCTGAAGGCCCGCAACGTCGCTTTCGACTGGGCCGAGACCCCGCTGCACTGGGTCCCCGGCGATCCGTCCACCACGCACACCATCAACGTGCTGCACCTGCTGCTGCCGGCCGGCGAGCGCTGGTTCGTGCACGTCTACAAGCAGGTGCTGCCGTACATCCGGGACGAGCGGCTGCGCGCCGACGTCATCGGGTTCATCGGCCAGGAGGCGATGCACTCCCAGGCGCACGACGACGTACTGCCGCACCTCAAGCGGCAGGGCCTGGACCCCACGCCGTACACCGCGCAGGTCGACTGGTTCTTCGAGAAGCTGCTCGGCGACCGCACCCTGCCGCCGGGCCGCGCGCGCCACTGGTGGCTGCTGGAGCGGGTCGCGCTGATCGCCGCGATCGAGCACTACACGGCGTTCCTCGGGGACTGGGTGCTCAACGCCGGGGAGCTGGACGCCAAGGGCGCCGACGCCACCATGCTGGACCTGCTGCGCTGGCACGGCGCCGAGGAGGTCGAGCACCGCTCGGTCGCCTTCGACCTCTTCATGCACCTCGACGGCGGCTACCGGCGCCGCGCCCGCACCTGGGCCACCGCCTTCGCCGCACTGGTCTTCCTGTGGCAGCGCGGCGTCCGCTTCTTCATGGCGAACGACCCGACCCTGCTGGACGGCAAGGCGTCGTTCAAGGAGTTCTTCCGGGCCGGGCGGCAGGGCGTGCTGCCCACCACCGGCGCCGTGGCCCGCACGATCCCGCAGTACCTGCACCGCACGTACCACCCCTCGCAGTACGGCAGCACCTCGCAGGCCGCCGCCTACCTCGCCGCCTCCCCCGCCGCGACCGCGGCAGAGTCCCGCACCTCTCCCGGAGCCGCCTGACATGACCGCCATCTTCCGCTCCCGCCGTCTCCGCGCCCTCGTGGTCGCCACCGGCGCGGCCCTCCTCGTCGGCCGCGCCCTGCGCCGCCGGGTCGAGAAGTCCCCGCTGTGGCCGATGCCCGCCCTGGAGGAGCCGATATCGGGCACCGGGCGCCCCGGCCGCCGCGAACTGCTGGTCATCGAGCGCGCCGAGGAGGCCGAGGGCGTCGTCCGGCTGCGCCTGGAGGGCGAGGGCCTGCCGGGCTGGGAGCCGGGCGCGCACATCGATCTCGTGCTGCCCTCGGGTGCGGTGCGCCAGTACTCGCTCTGCGGTGACGTCGCCGACGGCGGTACGTACACCATCGCCACCCGGCTCATCGAGGACGGCCGGGGCGGCTCGCGCGAGGTGCACGAGCAGCTCCAGGAGGGCACGGTCGTGGAGGTGCGCGGGCCGCGCAACCGCTTCCGGTTGGAGGAGTGCCACGCGTACCTCTTCGTCGCGGGCGGCATCGGGATCACGCCGATCCTGCCGATGGTCCGCCAGGCCGAGCGCGAGGGCGTGCCGTGGCGGCTGCTGTACGGCGGGCGGTCGCGCGCGTCGATGCCGTTCCTGGCCGAGATCGAGAAGCTGGCGGGGGCCGGCGGGGACCGGGTGACGGTCGTCGCCGAGGACGAGGACGGGCAGCCGGACCTGGCCGCCGCGCTCGCCGACGCGCCGCCGCACTCCGCCGTGTACTGCTGCGGCCCGCAGCCCCTGATGGACGCGGTCGCCGAGCTGCTTCCGGAAGGGCTGGAACTGCACACCGAGGCGTTCGCGCCGGCGGCCGGCACGGCGGGCGGCGCCTTCGAGGTGGAGCTGCGGCGCACGGGCAGCACGGTCGCGGTCGCGGCGGACCAGAGCATCCTGCGGGCCATCCGCGAGCAGGCGCTGCCGAACCTCCCGTACAGCTGTGAGCAGGGCTTCTGCGGCACCTGCCTGCAGAACGTGGTCGAGGGCGACATCGACCACCGCGACGAGCTGCTGACCGACGCCGAGCGCCACGACCAGATGCTGATCTGCGTCTCGCGCTGCCACGGGGAGCGGCTGGTGCTGGATCTGTAGGAGGCCGTGCCCCCGGACACCGGCTCCGGGGCCGAAGCGGTGCGGGCCCGGTGGCGGTGGCATACCGCTGCCGTACCCCGGTCGTTAGGGTGTTCGCATGACGACCGGGGTGCGCCGCAGGATGGGCGTCGAGGAACGCCGTGACCAACTGATCTCCGTGGCTCTGGGCCTGTTCAGCCACCGTGCCCCGGAGGACGTCTCCATCGATGAGATAGCCGAGGCCGCGGGCATCTCGCGGCCGCTGGTCTACCACTACTTCCCCGGGAAACAGAGCCTGTACGAAGCGGCGCTCGGCCGGGCCGCCGACGAGCTCGCCGCGCGCTTCGTCGAGCCGCGCGAAGGGCCGCTGGGCTCCCGCCTGCTGCGGGTCATGGGCCGCTTCTTCGACTTCGTCGACGAGCACGGCCCCGGCTTCTCGGCGCTGATGCGCGGCGGCCCGGCGGTCGGGTCCAGCCGCACCAGCGCGATGATCAACGGCGTGCGGCAGTCCGCGTACGAGCAGATCGTCGCCCATCTCGGCCTGGACTCCCCGGCCCCGCGCATGGAGCTGGTGATCCGCTCCTGGATCTCGCTCGCGGAGTCCACCGCGCTGCAGTGGCTGGACGGCAAGCGCATCCCGCGCGCCGAGCTGGAGCGGCAGCTGGTGCACGACTTCGCCGCGCTGGCCGCGGTGAGCGCCGCGTACGACGAGGAGACGGCGGACACGCTGCGCACGATCCTCGCCGCCGAGCCGATCGACGGCCCGTTCGCGGAGCTGGCGGCCCGCCTGTTCGCGCTGGTACCGGGCGACGCGTGACCACCGGGCTCCGTTGACGACCGTTTTCGCGTCACCACCCGACACTTCCCGTCGCTGCACGATCGCCTGCCACCAGCTTCTGGCATCCGCTTCCGTGCGGTTCCGCGGCGGTGCCAGAGTGGCCGTCCCACCGCCGGGCGTGGGAGGGACGTGGGTTGACCGCAATGGAGTTCATCGGCGCGCTGCTCGGGTACGGCTGCGGCTTCCTCACCGGCCTGGCCTGCGGCGCGCTCACGGTGCGCCGATTGCGCACGCCGCCTCCGGCGCCCCACGCCCACGACGCGCGCGGCGCCGCGCTGGCCGCGGTCGCGTACACGGCCCAGCAGGCGCTCCTGCAGCCCCTCTCCGCCGAACTGGGCGGCGTCGGCCTCGCCGGCCGCTACCGCCCCGCCGCGGCGGATGCCGCCATCGGCGGCGACCTGCTCAACGTGGCGAACTCCCCGTTCGGCCTGCGGGTGCTGATCGGTGACGTGCGCGGCCACGACCTGGAGGCGGCGCGGCTCGCGACGCTCACGATCGGCTGCTTCCGCGACCACGCCTTCACCATGCCCGACCTCGTCCAGCTGGCCAGGACGCTGGACGCCCGGCTCGCGCCCGAGCTGGACGCCGAGGGGTTCGTCACGGCCGTGCTGGCCGAGTTCGCGCCGGGCGAGGTGCGGCTGGTCAACTGCGGCCACCCGGCCCCGCTGCGGATCGGCGAACGGCTGGAGCCGCTGGCCCCCGACGAGCCGGGACTGCCGCTCGGCCTGCAGCCGACCCCGTTCCCGCAGCGCGTCCGGCTGGCCGCCAACGAGCGGCTGCTGCTCTACACCGACGGGCTCATCGAGGCGCTGGACCCGGGCGGCGACCCCTTTCCGATGGACGAGCGGGTCCACGAGGCGCTGACCCGTCCCACGCTGGACGACGCGGTGGAAGCGCTGCACGCCCTGCTCATGGCGCACACGACGGCGCCGCTCCGGGACGACCTGGCGCTGATGCTGTGTCAGCCGGGCGTCCAGGCCCTGCTGCCGTCCGTTCCCGCGGTGTGCGAGCCGGGGGAACGGACGGGCGAGCCGGCCTGAGGGCCGGGCGGCCGCCGGGTCAGCCGCGGGTGAAGACCGCGACCGTACGGCCCGGGACGGTGAAGGTGCCGGCGCCCTTCTCGTAGGACGAGGTCCGTACGACCGGGTCGGCGCCCCGGGCCTGGACCGGATGGAGCGCGTACGGCTGCCCGGCCGCGTCCCGTACGGTCTGCGCCTGCCGGTCCGGCGTGGCGTTGAGGACCACGACCAGCCGGCCGAGGCGCATGGTGATCACGCCGGGCGTCTCGTCCCGACCCGACAGCGGGAAGGACAGCGCCCGCTGCACCTGCGCCCTGGTGGCCAGGCCGAAGTCCGGCTCGGTGGCGCGGATGCGGGTGAGGTCCCGGTACGCGGCCGAGGTGCCGGTGATCTCGTCGCAGCCGGGGCGCAGCGCGGGGTCGGCGAGCAGCGGACGCGCGTACGGCCACTTGTCCTTGTTGTCGGCGGCGGGCGGCAGGCCGCGCCCGAAGCCGTTGCCGTCGGCGCAGTTCCAGTGCAGCGCGTTGAACCAGTCGCCGCTGTCGAAGGAGTTGCGGTCCAGCGACTTGGAGCGCAGCAGGTCGGTGCCGGCCTGGGAGAGCGCCGGGCCCTGCGAGAGGGTGGCGGTGGCCAGCGCGAGGACCTGCATACGGGCCCGGTCGGCGGGCTTCGTACCCTGCGGGAGCTTGTAGGCGAGCGTGTCGTAGAGGGTTTCGTTGTCATGCGCGTCGGCGTAGGCCAGCGCGTCGCCGGGCGCCGCCGCGTATCCGGCGGGCGCGCCGTTGTAGTCGACCTGGGAGCCCGTGACGTGGCGGCCCGCGCTGTCGGTGAAGGTGTAGTCGGCGAGGCCGCCGGTCAGGCCGACCTTGATGAGGTCCTGGTAGTGCAGCAGCCGGGCGCGCTGTTCCTCGCGGGTGCCGTTGGCGGGCGAGGGGTTGGGGTCGGTGAACAGGCCGGAGGCGAAGCCCTGGACGCGCGGGTCGCCGTCGAAGGGGCCGCCGCCGCGCACCGCGTCGCGCGTGCGGTCGTCGAAGGTGGCGATGCCGGTCCCGGCCATGTTCTTCTGCGTCGCCTGCACGAAGCGGGCGTCGTCGGCGACCTCGCCGAAGTTCCAGCCCTCGCCGTAGAGGACGATCGCCTTGCCGTCCACGCCGTCCTTGCGCACGGTGAGGCCGTCCAGGGCCTTGCGCACGGCGAGGATGTTGGCCTTGGGGTGATGCCCCATCAGGTCGAACCGGAAGCCGTCGACCTTGTACCGCTTCGCCCAGGTGACGAGCGAGTCGACGACGAGCTTGCCCATCATGGTGTGCTCGGGCGCGGTGTTGGCGCAGCAGGTGGAGGTGGCGACGGTGCCGTCGTCCAGCAGCCGGTGGTAGTAGCCGGGGACGATGCGGTCCAGTACGGACCGGGGGTCCTGGCCGCTCGCGAGGGTGTGGTTGTAGACGACGTCCATGACGGTGCGCAGCCCGGCGCCGTTCAGGCCCTGCACCATGCGGCGGAATTCCACGGTGCGTGCCGTGCCGTCGGGGTCGGAGGCGTAGGAGCCCTCGGGGACGGTGTAGTGCAGCGGGTCGTATCCCCAGTTGTACGCGTCCTTCGCGGAGGTCTTTCCGACGCACTCCTGCTGTTTCTCGGAGTCCGGCGGGTAGGACGCGAGGTCACAGTCCGGCGCGGCCTGCCGGTCGCGGCGCTCGGGGACGGATCCGAAGTCGAAGGCGGGCAGCAGATGGACGTGGGTGGTGCCGGCGCGGGCGAGGGCGCGCAGGTGCTTCATGCCGTCGGAGGAGCGGTCGGTGAAGGCGAGGTACTGCCCGGGGTGCTTCGAGGTGCGGTCCGCGATCGAGAAGTCGCGGATGTGCAGTTCCTGGACGCGGGCGTACGAGCGCAGCGGCACCGCGGCCGGCTTCTTCAGCCGGTCCCAGCCCTCGGGGGCCAGCCGCGGGTCGGCGAGGTCGGTGACGAGGCTGCGCTCGGAGTCGGCGGTGAGGCCGGTGGCGTAGGGGTCGGTGACCTTGTTGGTGACGGTCTGCCCGGCGGCGGGCGCGAAGACGGTGACGGCGTAGCGGTACGGCTTGCCGGTCCAGCCGCGCTCGCCGCGCACGCTCCATACGCCGGTCCGGTCGTCGCGCGTCATCGGGACCGTACGGCCGTCCAGTTCGAGGGCGACGGTGCGCGCGGTGGGTGCCCAGACGGAGAGGGTGGGACGGCCGCGGTCGAAGACCGGGCCGAGCCGGGCGTCCGCCGCGGCCGTGCCGTACAGGTCGTCCAGGACGCCGGGGATCTGCACGCCGGTGGCCTCACGCAGGGTGCCGTCGGCGGCCCGGCGGGTGGCGACGAGGCGGTCGCGCAGCGCGGTGGCGGCTTCGGCGCGGTCGCGCGGGTCGACGGTGAAGGCCGGAAAGCCCGTCAGATGCGGGTACTTGGCGCGCTCGTCGGGGGTGAGGGCGCCGGGGGCGAGCCGCAGCCGCCGGTCGCCGTCGGGGCCGGATTCGAGCTGGAGGGTGCCGCCGGCCGGGTCGGGCGCGCCCTTCCAGACGACGGTGTCCCGGTCGATCCACTGGGCCTCGGCCTTGGCGGGGTAGGGCGGCGGGGCCGCGCTCGCGGGGGCGGCGCCGGGCAGGGCGGCGGCCGCCGCGGCGCAGAGCGCCGCGGCGAGCGCGGTGACGGTTCGGCGGAGGGTGCCGGTCACGGAGGTGCTCTCCTTCAGGGGATCAGCCACAGGTGCGGGCGCCGGCGTGCAGGGCGAGGGCGGTGTTCGGAGCGAGCGTGGCGGTGAAGCGGCCCGCGCCGTCGACCGTGACGGTCCGCCCGCTCTGCACGTCGCAGTAGTTCCCGGCGGGCAGCGAGGTCTGGAACGTACGGCTCAGCGCTGCCCCCTCGTGGTTGAGCGCGACGTACGCTTTGTCGCCGCGCCCGAAGGCGATGGCGTCGTTGCCGTTGTCCCACCAGTCGGTGACGGCGGCGCCGCGTGCGGTGTTGCGCAAGGCCACCATGGCCTTGATCTCGGGCCACTTGTGCTGGCACTTCCAGCCGTCCTGCCAGCAGGCGTTCACCGTGCCGCCGTTGGGCGGGCCCGCGTCGTTGTCGGTGAACTCGTAGCCGGAGTGCACGTCCGGGGAGCCGTACGGCCAGGCCAGCATGAAGACGTTGGCGAGGGTGTAGTCCGCGCCGTTCTTGTAGCTGAGCGTGGAGCCGTTGCGCTCGGTGTCCCAGTTGTCGACGAAGACGCCGGACTTGGCGCTCGCCATGTATCCCCAGCCCTCGCCGAAGTTCTTCAGGTACGCGAGCTTCTCGTTCTGGAAGACCCGCTTGAGGTCGCGGCCGTAGCGGAACTCCTGCACGTCCCCGTTGCCGAGGTACTCGCTCGGCGAGACGGCCTCGCCCTCGCCGTAGATGGCCTCCTGCTTCCAGTACACGCCGGGATTGCTCAACTGCCCTTTGATCGCGGCCAGGTCCTCGGCCGGTATGTGCTTGGCGGCGTCGATGCGGAGGCCGTCCACGCCGAGCGAGAGCAGGTCGTTGAGGTACTGCGCGAGGCGGGTGCGGACGTACGGCTCGCCGGTGTCCAGGTCGGCCAGGCCCACCAGCTCGCAGTGCTGCACGTTCCAGCGGTCCTGGTAGTTGCCGACCTGGGCGGTGCAGTCGTCCATGTCCTGCGGCTGGTAAATGCCGGGGTAGGTGTACTTGCTGTACGAGGAGCCGCCGGTGCCGGTGCCGGACCCGGCCGACATGTGGTTGACGACGGCGTCCGCGACCACCTTCACACCGGCCGTGTGGCAGGCGTCGATCATGTTCTTGAAGGCCGTGCGGTCGCCGAGCCGGCCGGCGATCCGGTAGCTGACGGGCTGGTACGAGGTCCACCACTGGCCGCCCTGGATGTGCTCGGTGGCCGGGGAGACCTCGACGTAGCCGTAGCCGGCCGGGCCGAGAGCGTCCTTGCACTCCCGGGCGACCGAGTCGTAGCGCCACTCGAAGAGTTCGGCGGTGACGTCCTTGGTGCCGGGCGGCGCGGCCTCGGCGGGCGCGCCGGCGGCCACCGAGGCGAGTGCCAGGGCGGCCGCCGCGGCAGAGCGAACCAGGGTTCTGCGGTGGGGCATGGTTCCTCCTGAGGGGGAGATCGAAGCCTTGCCCGGCAACGCGCCATTCCCGTAAGGCTGTTGCTGTTGTATCCGCCGTAATCCGTTGTTGCAAGACCTTACGCAAGACATTGCAACGGTGTTAACTTCAGCGTGCAGCACCCCGGTCCGGCCGGCCGGGGACCCGGCGTCACGCGGGTCCCACGCGCCCGGCCGGCCGGACCGGTCCCCCCGGGACCGGCCCCGTCGACCCCCGCACCACCAGCTCCGGCTGGAAGACGAACTCCGTGCGCTGTACGGGGTTTCCCTGGATCTCCTCGATCAGCGCGCCGACCGCCGCGGTCGCCATCGCCTGCACGGGCTGCCGGACGGTCGTCAGCGGCGGGTCGGCGAACGCGATCAGCTGCGAGTCGTCGAAGCCGACCACCGACAGCTGTCCCGGCACGGCGAGGCCGCGCTGCCGGGCGGCCCGCACGACGCCCAGCGCCATCAGGTCGCTGCCGCACACCACGCCCGTACAGCCCGCGTCCAGCAGCGCGGCGGCCGCCGCGTGCCCGCCCTCGACGCTGAACAGCGTGTGCTGGACGAGCTGTTGGGCCTCCCCCCGTGGCAGGCCGAACAGCTCCTCCATGACCGCGGTGAACCCCTCCGCCTTGCGCCGGGACGGCACGTACCGGGACGGGCCGACGGCCAGCCCGATACGGGTGTGCCCCAGCGCGGCGAGGTGGGTGACGGCCATCCGGGCCGCCGCGTGGTCGTCGGGCGAGACGAACGACGCGTGGACGTCCGCGTTGTAGCCGTTGATCAGGACGTACGGCACACCGCGCGCGGTGAGGCGGGTGTAGCGGGACGGGTCCGCGCCGGTGTCCGCGTGCAGCCCCGAGAGGAACACGATCCCGGTGACGCCCCGCGCCTCTAACTGCTCGACCAGCTCGTCCTCCGTCGCGCCGCCCGGCATCTGCGTGCAGAGCACGGGCGTGTAGCCGTGCCCGGCCAGCGCCTGCTCGATGATCTGCGCGAACGCGGGGAAGATCGGGTTGGTCAGCTCCGGGATGACCAGCCCGACCAGGCCCGCGCTGCGCCGCCGCAGCCGCACCGGACGCTCGTACCCGAGCACGTCCAGTGCGGCCAGCACCCGCTGCCGGGTGGCGCCCGCCACCCCGGTCCGCCCGTTGAGCACCCGGCTGACGGTCGCCTCGCTGACATCGGCCTGCGCGGCGATGTCGGCGAGCCTGGGGGGCAGCGTCACTCGGTCCACCACACGGCCGTGTCGGCGGCCAGCTCGTAGGCGCCGGTACGGCCGGGGATCTCCTGCGGCAGCGCGCCGCTGGACAGCAGCGGCCGTCCGGGAACGGCCACCCGCACGGCCTTTTCCGTGGTGTTCACCGCGCAGGTGAAGCCGCCGGGGCGGCGGAAGTGCAGCACGCCCTCGGGCGCCGGCCGCCACTCGACCGCGTCGCCCGCGCCGAGCGCGGGGTGCTCCCGGCGCACGGCGAGCGCGGTGCGGTACAGCTCCAGCGTGGAGTCCGGGTCCCCGGTCTGCGCCGCGACGCTCAGGGACGCCCACTCCGCCGGCTGCGGCAGCCAGCTGCCGCCGGTCCCGAAGCCGTACGGCGCTTCCGTACCGGACCACGGGAGCGGCACCCGGCAGCCGTCCCGCAGCCCGTCCTGCCCGTTCTCCTTGAAGAAGGAGGGGTCCTGGCGGACCTCGTCGGGCAGCTCGGTGACCTCCGGCAGCCCCAGCTCCTCGCCCTGGTAGACGTACGCGGAGCCGGGCAGCGCGAGCATCAGCAGGGCCGCGGCACGGGCGCGCCGCAGGCCACCGCCGAGCCGGGTGCGGTGGCGTACGACGTCGTGGTTGGAGAGCACCCAGGTGGTCGGCGCGCCGACCGGGCGCATGGCGTCCAGCGAGGAGTCGATGGCCTCGCGCAGGGCGGCCGCGTCCCACCCCGTGTTGAGGTAGTGGAAGTTGAACGCCTGGTGCAGCTCGTCGGGGCGCAGGTACAGGGCCGTGCGGTCGGCGCTGGGCGTCCACGCCTCGGCGACCGCGATCCGTTCCCCCGCGTACTCCTCCAGGACCTGCCGCCAGGAGCGGTAGATCTCGTGCACGCCGTCCTGGTCGAAGAAGGGCAGCACCTGGTTGCCGAGCAGCCTGAGCTGTTCGCCGTGGCCCATGTCGGGCAGCCCGGCCGCCTTGACCAGGCCGTGCGCGACGTCGACGCGGAAGCCGTCGACGCCCAGGTCCAGCCAGAAGCGCAGGATGGAGCGGAACTCGTCGCGGACGGCGGGGTGGTCCCAGTCGAAGTCCGGCTGCTCGGGGGCGAAGAGGTGGAGGTACCACTCGCCGTCCGGGAGCCGGGTCCAGGCGGGGCCGCCGAAGATGGACTCCCAGTCGTTGGGCGGCTGCTCGCCGTTCTCGCCGCGGCCCTTGCGGAAGTGGAAGCGGTCCCGGAGCGTCGAGCCGGGGCCTTCGGCCACCGCGCGGCGGAACCATTCATGCTGGTCGGAGCAGTGGTTGGGGACGATGTCGACGATGACGCGCAGGGCCAGGCGGTGCGCTTCGCGGATCACGGCCTCGGCGTCGTCGAGGGTGCCGAACATCGGGTCGATGGCGCGGTAGTCGGCGACGTCGTAGCCGGCGTCGGCCTGCGGCGAGGCGTAGAAGGGGCTGAGCCAGACGGCGTCGACGCCCAGCTCCTTCAAGTACGGCAGGCGGCCGCGGATGCCTGCCAGGTCGCCCATGCCGTCGCCGTTGCCGTCGGCGAAGCTGCGCGGGTAGACCTGGTAGATCACCGCGTCGCGCCACCAGCCGGTGGCAGGGGTGCCAGGAGTGGCAGGAGTGACGGCGTGCTGCTGTGTCATGTCATCCCTTGGTCGTGCCGGCGGTCAGGCCGGAGACGAGGTGGCGTTGGGCGAAGGCGAAGACGAGGGCTGCGGGCACCGCGACGATCACGGCGGCGGCGGTCATCGACCCCCAGTCGTTGTTGTACTGGCTGACGAAGGTCTGCAGGCCGCCCGCGAGGGTGAGGTTCTCCTCGCCGGTCATGAAGGCCGACGCGTAGGCGACCTCGGCCCAGGCCGTGACGAAGGTGTAGAAGCCGGTGACGGCGAGGCCCGGCCGGGCCAGCGGCAGTACGAGCCGCCAGAAGGTGCCGAAGGGGTTGAGCCCGTCGACCCGGCCCGACTCGTCGATCTCCACCGGGATGGTGTCGAAGAACCCCTTCATCATCCAGGCGCAGAACGGCACGGCGATGGTGAGGTACGTGATGACAAGCCCTGCCGGCTGGTTGAGCAGCCCCAGGCTCGCCATCAGGTTGTACAGCGGCACGATCAGCACGGCCACCGGGAACATCTGCGTGATCAGCAGCAGCCACATCAGCGGGCGCATCCCGGGGAAGCGGAAGCGGCTGACGGCGTAGCCCGTGGTGGCGGCGAGGAAGACGCCGAGGACGGTGGTCACGCCGACGATCAGCGTGGAGTTCCAGAACCAGGTCAGGAACGAGGTGTCGGCCAGTACATGGGTGTAGTTGGCGAGCGTGAAGTGGGTGACCGGCTCGGTCGTGAAGGCGTCGTCCTTCGGCTTGAAGGACGTCACCAGCAGCCACAGCGGCGGGAAGACCGCGACGGCGGCGGCGACGAGCAAGGTGGCGTGCAGGCCCGTGGAGGCCAGCGGGCTTCTCTTCCTGTCGCGCATGGTCACCACACCTCTCCCTGCTTGCGCAGCGCGCGCCGGTAGACGATCGCGACGGCCGAGAGCAGCAGCAGGATCAGCACGCCCCAGGCGGCCGACTCCGAGAAGTTGCGCGGGCTGTCGACGAAGGAGAGCCGGTAGGCGTACGTCACGAGGATCTCGGTGGCGTCGCCGGGCCCGCCCCGCGTCAGCAGGAAGATCACCGGGAACATGTTGAAGGTCCAGATCGTGCTGAGCAGGATCACCGTGCTGGAGACGGAGCGCAGGGACGGCACGGTGATGTTGCGGAACCGCTGCCAGGCGCTCGCGCCGTCCATCTCGGCGGCCTCGTACAGCTCGCCGGGGATGGACTGGAGCCCGCCGAGCAGCGCGACGAGCATGAAGGGCACGCCGAGCCAGACGTTGACGGCGATGACGGAGAGCTTCGCCCAGGTCGGGTCGTTGAGCCAGGGGACCGCGTCGATGCCGCCGCCCTGGAGGAGCTTGTTGAGGAGGCCGTTCTTCTCGTTGTAGAGCATCCGCCAGGTGAAGACGGAGATGAAGGCCGGGATCGCCCAGGGCAGGATCAGCGCGAGCCGGTAGAAGGTGCGGCCCTTCAGCTTCCGGTTGAGGAGGTTGGCGAGGACCAGGCCGAGGGTGAAGGTGAGCCCGACGCAGGCGACGGTCCACACCACGGTCCAGCCCAGCCGGCTCCAGAAGACGCTGTCGCTCAGCACGGCCTGGTAGTTCGCCAGGCCGGTGAACTTGTACGTCGCCGGGATGTGGTTCATGCCGATGTCCCGGGCGACGTTGGCCTCGGTGGCGTCGGTGAGCGAGAGATACAGGCCGCGGACCAGCGGGTAGCCGATGATGACCGTGAGGACGAGCACCACCGGGGCGACCATGGTCCAGGCGTACCAGTGGGTGCTCAGGGCCCGGCGGACGCGGCCGGGCGGCGCGGTGCGCGCCGCCTTGCCGGACGGCTTCGTGGGGGCGAGTACCGTCACTTGTAGTCCTTGAGCAGCTTCCGGTAGGCGTCACCGGTGTTCTTGGCGGCCTGCTCCGGGGTGGCGCCGCCGGTGAGGACCTTGTTCATCTGGACCTTGACGGGCTCGAAGAGCGAGTTGCCCTCGGCGATCCAGGGGCGCTCGACGGCCTTCTCGACCGCCGGCCGGAAGAACTTCACCATCGTGTTGTCCTTGACGGACGGCACGGCGTAGACGGACTTACGGGTCGGCAGCAGGCTCAGCTTCTCGGTGGTCTGCTGCTGGACCTTGGCGGAGCTCATGTACTTCACGAACTCATAAGAGGCGTCGAGGTTCTTGGACCCGGCGTAGACGGAGAGGTTCCAGCCGCCCTGCGGGGAGCCCTGGGCCTTGCTGCCGCCGGGGACGGGCGCGACGCCGAGGTTGCCGCGGTCCTTGAACTCCTTGCCGGCCAGCGCGCCCTCGATGTCCCAGGGCCCGTCGATCGCCATCGCGACGTCGCCGTCCTTGAGGGCCTTGAGCTGGTTCTCCTGGCCGTCGGTGGCGTCGGTGACGGCGGCCTTGGAGTCCACCAGGTCCTTGATCGTCTTGAACGCCCGGACGCCGGCCGGGTCGTCGATGGCGACCTTCTTGGTCTTGTCGTCGACCATGTCGCCGCCCTCGCCGTAGAGGTAGGGCAGGAACCAGTACGGGTCGTCGCCGCGCAGGTAGAGCGCGGTGGCGCCGGTCTTGCTCTTGATCTTCTTGGCCGCGGCCTGCAGTTCCTCGAAGGTCTTGGGGACCCCGACGCCCGCCTCCTTCAGCAGCTTCTTGTTGTAGAAGAGCCCGAGGGTGTCGATGACCTGCGGCGCGGCATAGGTCTTGGCCTTGAAGCGGGTGCTGCCGGCCGCCTGCTCCAGGAAGTCCTCGTTCTTGTCCAGCGCGGGGGTGTTGTCCAGCGGCGCCAGGTAGCCGAGGTTGGCGAAGTCCGCGACCCAGGCGACCTCGGTCCGCATCACGTCCGGGGCCCCGGAGTTGCCGCCGGCCGCGTTCTTGAACTTGGCGTTGGCCTCGCCGAAGGGGACGTTCACGTACTTGACGTCGACGCCGGGGTGCTCGCGCTCGAAGCCCTCGGCGAGCTTCTTGTACGTCGCCTTCTCGGCGTCGTTCGAGGTGTCCCAGAAGGTGACGGTGCCCGACAGTTTGCCGCCGCTCTTCTGGTCGCTCCCGCCGCCGTCACCGCCGCACGCGGTCGCCGTCAGTGCCAGACCCGCGACCAGCGCGGTGGCCGCTATGCCACGTCGCATGTGAACTCCTTCTGGAAAGCCCGAGATACGCCGAGATACGCACGAGGTACGTAGGAATTCGCCCGAGAGGGCGTCAGGAACGTAACAGCGGCGAAAAGAAACCGAAAGAGCTTGCGGCAAATTTCTGCAAGACCACCGGAAGATGTTGCAGCCCGGTTACCTCGACCCGTCACCCCCGGCCCGCCGGGGCGTTGATCATCAGTAGCCCGATCGACCGAAGGACGGCCGATGACCGATGAGCTGACCTTTCCCTCCCCCGCCGCGCCGCCGGCCCCGGACCGCCCCGGCACGGGCTGGTGGCGCGACGCCGTCATCTATCAGATCTACGTACGGTCCTTCGGGGACGGTGACGGCGACGGCGTCGGGGACCTGCCCGGCGCCCGCGCCCGCCTGCCGTATCTGAAGGAGCTGGGCGTCGACGCGGTGTGGCTGACGCCGTTCTACGCGTCACCGCAGGCCGACGGCGGTTACGACGTCGCCGACCACCGCGTCGTCGACCCCCTCTTCGGCACCCTCGCCGACGCCGAGGCGTTCCTGCGCACCGCCCACGACCTGGCCTTGCGGGTCATCGTCGACATCGTCCCGAACCACACCTCCGACCGGCACCCGTGGTTCCGCGACCCGGACCTCGCCCGCGAGCGATACGTCTTCCGGCCGGGCCGCGGCCCGCACGGCGAGCTGCCGCCCAACGACTGGGAGTCCGTCTTCGGCGGCCCCGCCTGGACCCGCACCGACCGCGGCGACTGGTACCTCCACCTCTTCGCGCCCGAACAGCCCGACCTGGACTGGGAGCGCCCCGAGGTGCGCGCGGAGTTCGACGCGATCCTGCGCTTCTGGCTGGACCGCGGCGTCGACGGCTTCCGCATCGACGTGGCGCACGGCATGGTCAAGGCGCCGGGCCTGCCCGACGTCGGCCGCCGCCAGCAGGCCCGCCTCATCGGCACCGACGTGCTCCCCTTCTTCGACCAGGACGGCGTGCACGAAATCCACCGCCACTGGCGCCGCCTGCTCGACTCCTACCCGGGCGAGCGCATCGGCGTCGCCGAGGCCTGGGCCCCCGACGCCCGCCGGCTGGCCCGCTACGTACGCCCCGACGAGCTGCACCAGGCGTTCAACTTCCACTTCCTGCAAGCGGACTGGGACGCCGCAGCGCTCCGCGCCGTCATCGACGACTCGCTGGCCGCCACCTCCCTGGTCGGCGCGCCCACCACCTGGGTGCTCTCCAACCACGACGTCGTCCGCCACACCACCCGGCTCGGCGGCCTCGCGCGCGCCCGCGCCGCCACCCTCCTCATGCTCGCCCTCCCCGGCTCCGCCTACCTCTACCAAGGGGAGGAGCTGGGGCTCCCGGAGGTCACCGAACTGCCCGACGCGGTCCGCCAGGACCCGGCGTTCTTCCGCGGCGACGGCCAGGACGGCTTCCGCGACGGCTGCCGGGTGCCGCTCCCCTGGTCCGGTACGCAGGCGCCGTACGGCTTCGGGCCCGGCGGGAGCTGGCTGCCGCAGCCCGCGGGCTGGGCGGAGCTGACCGTCGAGGCGCAGACCGGCACCCCCGGCTCCACCCTGGAGCTGTACCGTGCCGCGCTCGCCTGGCGCCGCGCGCTGCCCGGCCTCGGCGACGGGCGGATGAGCTGGCTGGACGCGCCGGACGGCGTACTGGCGCTGCGCCGGCACGGCTTCGTGTGCGTACTGAACACCCGCGCCCGGCCGGTGGAGGTGTCGGGCGCGGGCCGCCCGCTGCTCGCGAGCGCGCCGCTGCGCACCGAGGACGGCAGGGTGTGCCTTCCCGGCGAATCCTGCGCGTGGTGGGCAAGCCGGATCCCGACCGGTAAGGTCGCCTTCCATGACCGCGCGCCTGGCTGACATCGCAGCACAGGCGGGTGTCAGCGAGGCCACCGTCAGCCGGGTGCTCAACGGCAAGCCCGGCGTCTCCGCCACCACCCGCCAGTCCGTACTCGCCGCACTGGACGTCCTGGGCTATGAGCGCCCGGTACGCCTGCGGCAGCGCAGCGCCGGGCTGGTCGGGCTGATCACGCCCGAGCTGGAGAACCCGATCTTCCCGGCGTTCGCGCAGGTCATCGGCCAGGCCCTGACCCGCCAGGGGTACACCCCGGTGCTCGCCACGCAGACCCCCGGCGGCTCGACCGAGGACGAGCTGACCGAGATGCTGGTGGACCGCGGCGTGGCCGGCATCATCTTCGTCTCCGGGCTGCACGCCGACACCACGGCGGACATGGGCCGGTACGAGGCGCTGCGCGGCCAGGGCGTGCCGTTCGTCCTGATCAACGGTTACTCGGACAAGGTGCAGGCGCCCTTCATCTCGCCGGACGACGGCGTGGCGATCTCCCTCGCGGTCACCCACCTCGCGGCCCTCGGCCACGAGCGGATCGGCCTCGCGCTCGGCCCGCGCCGCTTCGTGCCGGTACAGCGGAAGATCGAGGGCTTCCTGCGCAGCATGCGGGAGCAGCTGGGGATGGCCGCCGACGAGGCCGCGGAGCTGGTGCAGCACTCCCTCTACACGCTCGAAGGCGGGCAGGCCGCGGCCGGCGCGCTGCTGGAGCGCGGCTGCACGGCGGTGGTCTGCGCGAGCGACATGATGGCGCTCGGCGCGATCCGGGCGGCCCGGCAGCGCGGCCTGGAGGTGCCCGACGACGTCTCGGTGGTGGGGTACGACGACTCCCCGCTGATCGCGTTCACCGACCCGCCGCTGACCACCATCCGGCAGCCGGTGCAGGCCATGGGGCAGGCGGCGGTGCGGGCCCTGCTGGAGGAGGTCGGCGCCGGCCTGCCGGAGGGCCCGCCGGAGTCGTCGCGGGCCCCGTTGCGTACCGAGTTCGTCTTCCATCCGGAGCTCGTGGTGCGCGGTTCGACGGCCTCGGCGCGGCGCACCGACCCCGACGGCGGTGGGGGTGCGGCGTCCCCCTACGGGGCGAGAAAGGCTGTCCAGGACCCGACTCCAGGATGATCGGGTCTCACCCGATTTCTGGCAGACTGTCGGGCTATGGGTGATGCCAACGCGAGGATCCTGGACGGCCGGACGAGCGCAGCACCGACACCCCCTGCGCAGCGTTCCGGCCCGCCTCGCGGACGGGCGGCCGCCGCCCGGGTGCGCGGCGTCGCAAGACCTCGACTGTGGTTCGAGATCCTGCTGATCGCGGTCAGCTACTGGACGTACTCCCTGATCCGCAACGCCGTGCCGGAGCAGAAGACGCAGGCGCTGAGAAACGCCGACTGGGTCTGGCGGGCCGAGCACAGCATCGGCATCGCGGTCGAACACACCGTCAATCACGCGATGAACGCCGTGACCTGGCTGATCGTCGCGATGAACTACTACTACGCCACGCTGCACTTCATCGTCACCGTCGGCGTCCTGGTCTGGCTCTACCGCCGGCACCCCGGCCGCTACGCCGCCTCCCGGCTGGTCCTCTTCCTCACCACCGCGGTCGCCCTGCTCGGCTACTACTTCTTCCCCCTCGCGCCGCCCCGCCTGATGCCCGGCGGGCACTTCATCGACACGGTCATGGTGCACGACACCTGGGGCTCGATGGCCTCGGGGAACCTGGCGAGCATGTCCAACCAGTACGCGGCGATGCCCTCGATGCACATCGGCTGGTCCCTGTGGTGCGGCCTCACCCTCGCGCTGCTGGCGCGGCACACGTGGGTACGGGTGCTGGGCGCGCTGTATCCCGTGCTGACCCTGCTGGTGATCGTCTCCACCGCCAACCACTTCTGGCTGGACGCGGTGGGCGGCGTGCTCTGCCTGGCGTTGGCCTTCGCAGCCGCCCACCTCTGGTACAAATCAAGCCGGTCCGGCGTTTGAGGACAGCCCGGCGAAGCCGGGCTCAGCGCATCAGCCCACCGCGCGGTGCACGACAAACCCACCGGTCATGGTGAGCGCCACCGGTGCCTGCCCCACCTCGTCGGCCGGGGCCTCGACCGGGTCCACGCCGAGCGCGGTGAGATCCGCCCGGAACCCGGGTGCGACGCGCCCCCCGTACGACTCCTCGCCAACGGCGAGCGCCGCGTGCGAGGTCATGCCCTCCAGCGCCATCTCCCCCGTCAGCGCCTGCTCGACGGTGACCGGCGCGGTCTCCGGCGACCCGGCCGGGCGGCGCAGCCGGGCGGTCGCGAGCACGCCCCGCGGGTCGTAGTGCGCGATCGGCCAGTCGGAGCCGAGGACCAGTACGGCGCCCGCGTCCCGCAGGTCGCGGCAGCGCCAGGCGCGCGCGGCCCGCTCCTCGCCGACCCGCTTGGACCACTCGTCGGTGTGGTCGGCGCGGGTGTACGCGGTGTGGGTGGGCTGCATGGAGGCGGCCACCCCGAGCGCGGCGAACCGCGGCAGCTGCTCGCTCGGCACGGTCTCGATGTGCTCGATGCGGTGGAGCCCGCGCTGCGCCGGGTCGCCCAGCGCCTCGACCGTGTCCAGGACGTGCCGGACCGCCGCGTCTCCGATGGCGTGCGTGGCGGTCCGTACACCGGCCCGCGCGAGGTGGTGCACGGCGCGGGTGTACGCGGCGGGATCCGGCCAGAACGCCTCGGTGCCCTGGCCGTGGCAGTCGGCGTGTTCCAGCCAGGCCGTGCCGCCCTCGACCGTGCCGTCCATGAAGAACTTCACGCCGCCCACCTGCCAGTGCCGCCCGGCCCGCCGCTGAAGCGCGATCAGGTCGTCCAGGCCCGCCGTGTCCGTGCCCGGCATGCACCAGGGCGCTCTCCGCAGCCGCACCGGCAGTTCGCCGTCGGCCTCGATGCCGGTCAGCAGGTCCAGTACGTCCTGGCCCTCCAGGTCCATGACGTGCGCGCCGGTCAGGCCGGTCGCCGCCATCCCGCGCAGCACGGTGAGCAGCCGGGTGCTCCGCTCGGCGGCGCCGGGGCGGGGCACCACGGGCAGCATGAGGTCCATCGCGGCGTGCTCGACGAGGTACCCGGTGGGCCGTCCGTCCGGGTCGCACACGATCTCGGCGCGCTGCGCGAAGGCGCGCGGCCCGTCGATGCCGGCGGCGGCCAGCGCGGGGCCCGTGGCCAGCGCGGAGTGCCCGTCGTAGAGGCGGAGGAAGGCGGGCACGCCGCCGAGGGCCGGTTCGATCAGGTCGCGGTGGACGGGCCGGCCGCCGAAGGTGTTGTGGTCCAGGCCGTATCCCATGACCCACGCGCCGCGGCCGGCCGCGCGCGCCGCGCCGGCGAGCGCGTCCCGCAGCGCGTCCAGGTCCCGGCAGCCGGAGAGGTCGAGTCCGGTGGCCATCTCGCCGCCCCAGACGGGGTGGCTGTGGCCGTCGACCAGACCGGGGGTGAGGGTGGCCCCGGCCAGGTCGATCACCTCGGTGTCCGGGCCGCGCCAGTCCCGTACGTCGTGCTCCTCGCCGACGGCGGCGATCCGGCCGTCCTTGACGGCGACGGCGCCCGCCCAGGGCCGGGCGGGATCGAGGGTGCGGATGCGGGCGCCGGTCAGGACGGTGTCGGCGGCGGCGCTGCGGGGCTCGGACACTGCTTCGGATCTCCTTGCGAAACGGGTGCGGGGGGTTGTGGCGGTGCGGCCGTCGTGGTCAGTCGGCGGGCTCGGCGGCGAACTCCGCGTACACCGCGGGGCGGCTGCGGCGGAAGCGCACGGCGATCAGGACGCCGACGGCGAAGGCGGCGGGGACGGTGAGGACCAGGGCGGTGTTGGTCGCGAGGGGGGCCGCGGTCATCAGCCCGATCTTGGCGATGACCAGCCAGAGCGCGCCCGCCATCAGCACGGTGGCGGCGATCGGCGCGATGAGCGTGCGCCAGCGGCCCTCCTGGTGCCGGATGCCGCGGAAGAAGAACGGGATGGCGACCGCGGTGATCCCCTGGAGGGTCAACAGGCCCAGCATTCCAGGAGTGTTCATCCACAGCAGCAGCTGCTGGTACGGGTCGGCGCCGGCGAGCGCGAAGCCCGCGACGACCAGCAGCGCGAGGATGCTCTGCAGCACCCCGGCGACGTACGGGGAGCGGTGCTTGGGGTGCACCCTGCCGAGCGCCGGCGGCAGCACGCCCTCCTGGGCGAGCGCCAGCCCGTAACGGTTGATCGCGTTGTGGAAGGCCAGCTGCGAGGCGAGGATGCTGGTCACGATGAAGACGTGCATCAGGTCGGCGGCCCACGCCCCGACGTAGTGCGTGGTGGCGGTGAAGAAGAGCCCGGCCGGGTCGGCGGCGATCGCCTTCAGGACCTTCGTGCCGCCGTACGCCTGGATGACGACCCAGACGCTGAAGGCGTAGAAGAGGCCGAGGAAGCCGACGGCGAAGTAGGTGGCGCGCGGGATGGTGCGGCCGGGGTCGCGGGCCTCGCGGCGGTAGATGGCGGTGGACTCGAAGCCGGTGAAGGCGGCGAAGGCGAAGGCCAGTACCGCCCCGGTGCCGGGTACCAGGACGTTGCCGGGGGTGAAGGAGTCCAGCGCCAGGCCCTCGGCGCCGCCGTCCAGCAGCACCCCGCCGGCCAGCAGCACGAGGATGCCGGTCTCGGCGACCAGCAGGACACCGAGCACCTTGGCGCCGAAGTCGATGGAGCGGTAGCCCAGGTACCAGATGACGAAGACGCCGCCGAGCGCGATCGGCGGCCAGGGCACATGAATGCCCCACAGGGCTTCGAGCGCGTCCTGGGTGCCGGTGGCGAGCAGTCCGTACACGCCGATCTGCATGCCGTTGTACGCGAGCAGGGCCAGCGTGGCGGCGCCGAAGCCGGCCGGGCGGCCGAGGCCCCGGGTGATGAACGCGTAGAAGCCGCCGCCGTGCTTCACGTGCCGGGTCATGGCGGTGAAGCCGACCGCGAAGAGGGCGAGGGTGGCACCGGCGAGGAGGTAGCCGACGGGGGCGCCGATGCCGCCGATGCCGATGGCGAGCGGCGCGACGCCGGCCATGACGGTGAGCGGCGCGGCTGCGGAGACCACGAAGAAGGCGATGTCGGCGACGCCGAGGGTGCCCTTGCGGAGGGCGGGGGCGCTCTCGCCGGGTGGTGCTGTGTCGTGCTGTGGCGACCCGTCGCGGGTCCCGGACTCTACGGCCATGCGCTCTTGCCCTTCTGCTGCGGGAGAGGGGTGGGGCGGTCCGGCACGTACACAGGTGGAACGGCAGCATGACCGCGGGCGAAAACCTAAAGCCTTTCGGTTTTCGGCAATGTAGTCGCCGCCGTACGATTCGGGAAGACCTCACGGGCGGGAGATCAGAACATGGGGCGGCCGCGGAAGGCCCTGCTGGACCGGGAGCGCATCGGTGCCACGGCGCTCGAACTCGTCGATGAAAAAGGCGACTTCAGCGTGCCGGAGGTGGCCCGCAGGCTGGGTGTGCAGACCGCCTCGGTGTACCACCATGTGGACGGCCGGGCCGGCGTGATCGAACTATTGCGGGAGCGCGTCACCGACGCCATCGAACTGGACACGCTGAGCGGCGTGCCCTGGGACACCGCCCTGGAGCGCTGGGCGCGCTCCTACCGGGCCGCCTTCGCCGCCCACCCGCGGACGATCCCGATGCTCATGACCTCACCGGTGCGCGCCCCGCGGGTGCTCGCGCAGTACGAGTCCGTGGCCGGGCTGCTGCTGGCCGCGGGCTTCCCGCCGGCCCTCGTGCTGCCGGTCATCACGGGGCTGGACAACCTCGTCCTGGGCTCGGCGCTGGACATGTCGGCGCCGGACACGATGTGGGACGTCGAAGCAGGCACCGCCGTGCCCCGCCTGGCGGCGGCACAGGCCGCCACCGGCCCGGACCGCGCCGACCAGGCATTCGACCTGACCCTGGCGGGGTTCCTGGAGTACTGCAGAAACCTGCGCCCCGTCAGGGGCGCGGGGAACTGCGCGAGCAACCACAGCGGCGCCGCGGACGGGCGCGGCGAGAACGGGGCAGACGGGGCGTCGTAAAGGGACTCACCCTCCGTAGAACAGCTCCTCGACGACCCCCCGCGCCCGCCGCGTGATCCGCCGATAGTCGTCGAGCATCTCCCCCACGTGCCCCTCCTCGTACCCGAGGTAGCGGCCCACCGCGGCCAGCTCCCGGCCGTCGCCGGGGAAGGTGTCGCCCGGGCGGCCGCGCACCAGCATCACCGCGTTGCGCACGCGCGTCGCCAGCACCCACGCCTCGTCCAGCGTCCGCGCGTCCTCCGCGCCGATCAGCCCGGCGTCCCGCGCCGCGGCCAGCGCCGGGCGGGTCCGGGTCGTCCGCAGCGCCGGCTCTTCGTGGCCGTGCCGCAGCTGGAGCAGCTGTACCGTCCACTCCACGTCGCTGAGGCCGCCGCGCCCCAGCTTCGTGTGCATCGTCGGGTCGGCGCCGCGCGGCAGCCGCTCGGACTCCATCCGCGCCTTGAGCCGGCGGATCTCGCGTACCGCGTCCTCGCCCAGCCCCGCGCGCGGATACCGCAGCGGGTCCACCAGCTCGGTGAACCGCCGCCCGACCTCCGCGTCGCCCGCGACCGGCTCGGCGCGCAGCAGCGCCTGGGACTCCCAGGTCAGCGCCCAGCGGCGGTAGTACGCGGCGTAGGAGGCGAGCGACCGGACCAGCGGGCCGGTCTTGCCCTCGGGGCGCAGGTCCGCGTCGATCACCAGCGGCGGGTCGGAGGAGGGCAGCTGAAGCAGCCGGCGCATCTCGTTGGCCACCCCGAACGCGGCCTTGGCGGCCTCCTGCTCGTCGGCCCCCTCGCGCGGCTCGTGCACGAACAGCACGTCCGCGTCCGAGCCGTAGTTCAGCTCGTGGCCGCCGAAGCGGCCCATGCCGATCACCGCGAAGCGGGTCGGCAGCGTGTCGCCCCACCGCTCGCGCACCGCGGCCCGCAGCGCGCCCGCGACCGTCGCGGCGTTCAGGTCGGTCAGCGCCGAGCCGACCGCGTCCACGGCCTGCCCGTGGTCCTCCTCGGCGGGACTGGCCTCCGTGCCGTACGCGCCGATCAGGTCGGCGGCCGCGGTGCGGAACAGCTCGCGGCGGCGCACCCCGCGGGCCGCCGCCACCGCCTGCTCCGCGCCGTCCGCGCGGCCGACCGCGGCCAGCACCTCCTGCTCCAGCGCGGCACGGGCGCGCGGCTTGAGGCCGTCCGGCGCGCCGAGCAGCGCGACCGCCTCGGGGGCACGCAGCAGCAGGTCGGGGGCGAGCCGGCCGGCCGACAGCACCCGGGCGAGGTTCTCGGCGGCCGCGCCCTCGTCGCGCAGCAGCCGGAGGTACCAGGGCGTCTTGCCGAGCGCGTCGGAGACCTTGCGGAAACCCAGCAGCCCGGCGTCCGGGTCGGCGGAGTCGGCGAACCAGCCCAGCAGCACCGGCATCAGGGTGCGCTGGATGGCGGCCTTGCGGGAGACGCCGGAGGCCAGCGCCTCCAGGTGGCGCAGCGCGCCCACCGGGTCCTCGTAGCCGAGCGCTTCCAGACGCTGCCCGGCGGCCTTCGCGGAGAGCCGGATCTCGCCCGGCTCCAGGACGGCGACGGCGTCCAGCAGCGGGCGGTAGAACAGCTTCTCGTGCAGCCGGCGCACCTCGCGCGCGTGCCACTTCCACTCCTTGCGGAGGGTGTCGACCGGCTCGGTGCGCATGCCGAGCGAGCGGGCGAGCCGGCGCAGGTCGTGCTCGTCCTCGGGCATCAGGTGCGTGCGGCGCAGCTTGTACAGCTGGATGCGGTGTTCCAGCGTGCGCAGGAAGCGGTACGCGGCGTCCAGCGCGGTGGCGTCCTGGCGGCCGACGTACCCGCCGGCGGCGAGCGCCTTCAGCGCGTCCAGGGTGGTGGCGCTGCGCAGCGTGGCGTCGCTGCGGCCGTGCACCAACTGCAGGAGCTGCACGGCGAATTCGACGTCCCGCAGGCCGCCCGGGCCGAGCTTGAGCTCGCGGTCGACCTGCCCGGCGGGGATGTTGGCGACGACCCGGCGGCGCATCTGGCGGACGTCGACGATGAAGTTCTCGCGCTCGGCGGCCTGCCAGACCAGCGGGGTGACGGCGTCGACGTACTCCTGCCCGAGGACGGGGTCGCCGGCCACCGTGCGGGCCTTCAGCAGCGCCTGGAACTCCCAGGTCTTGGCCCAGCGTTGGTAGTACGCGAGGTGACTGCTCAGGCTCCGGACGAGCGGGCCGTTGCGGCCCTCGGGGCGGAGGTTGGCGTCGACGGGCCAGATCGTGCCCTCGGGCGTGACGTCGGAGCAGACCCGCATCATGCGGGCGGCGAGCCGGGTCGCGGCCTGCAGCGCCGGGGCCTCCTCGACGCCGTCCTTGGGCTCGGCGACGAAGATGACGTCCACGTCGGAGACGTAGTTCAGCTCGTGGCCGCCGCACTTGCCCATGCCGATGACGGCGAGCCGGCTGACGGCCGCGTCCCCCGGCTGCTCCTCGGAGGCGATCTCCAGCGCGGCCCGCAGCGTGGCGGTGGCCAGGTCCGCCAGCTCCGCCGCGGTCTGCGCCACGTCGATCGTGCCGCACACGTCACGCGCCGCGATGCCCAGCAGCGCGCGCCGGTACGCGGCCCGCAGCGCGTCCTCCCGGGACAGCCCGGCGCCCCGCTCGCCCCAGACGCCCTCGGCGAGCGCCTGCTCGAACTCCGGGGTGGTGGGGTGCAGGTCGGCCGACTCGTAGGTGGCCAGCGACTCCCAGTCCCTGGGGTGCCGCACGAGGTGGTCGCCGAGCGCCTCCGAGGCCCCCAGCACGCCCAGCAGCCGGTCCCGCAGCGGCTTGGCGGTGACCAGCGTGGACAGCAGCCGCTGCTGGTCCTCCTCCGGCTGCGCCTCGGCCAGCCGGACCAGGCTCACGAGTGCCTGGTCCGGGTCGGCGGTGGCCCCGAGCGCTTCGAGGAGCACCGAGTCGGACCGTACGGAGGACAGTGCGGGGGCGTCCAGCAGCCGCCCGGCCGCCTGCGGATCGGTGAATCCGTACCGCAGCAGCCGGGTGAACGTGCTGCTCCGCCGTCCCTGCGGAGCGGGAAGTGCCATCGGGCGGGGGCCTCTCGGGTCAGAGCACAGGCAGCATCTTGCGCAGCTCGAAGGCGGTGACCTCCGACCTGTACTCCTCCCACTCCTGCTTCTTGTTGCGGAGGAAGAAGTCGAAGACGTGCTCGCCCAGGGTCTCCGCGAGCAGTTCGCTGCGCTCCATGAGGGAGATGGCCTCGCCGAGGTTCTGCGGCAGCGGCTCGATGCCCATCGCGCGCCGCTCGGCATCCGACAGGGCCCACACGTCGTCGTCGGCGCCGGCGGGGAGTTCGTACCCCTCCTCGATGCCCTTGAGCCCGGCGGCCAGCAGCACCGCGTACGTCAGGTACGGGTTGGCGCCGGAGTCGATGGAGCGCACCTCGACCCGCGTCGAGCCCATCTTGCCGGGCTTGTACATGGGGACCCGGATCAGCGCGGAGCGGTTGTTGTGGCCCCAGCAGATGTACGAGGGGGCCTCGCCGCCGGCGCCCGCCGGGCGGTTGGCGCCGCCCCAGATCCGCTTGTAGGAATTCACCCACTGGTTGGTGATCGCGGAGGTCTCCGCCGCGTGCCGCAGCAGGCCCGCGATGAAGGACCGGCCGACCTTGGAGAGCTGGTACTCGGCGCCCGACTCGTGGAAGGCGTTGCGGTCGCCCTCGAAGAGCGAGAGGTGGGTGTGCATGCCGGAGCCGGGGAACTCCGAGAACGGCTTCGGCATGAAGGTCGCCTGCACGCCCTGCTCCAGCGCGACCTGCTTCATGACCAGGCGGAAGGTCATGATGTTGTCGGCGGTCGAGAGCGCGTCGGCGTAGCGCAGGTCGATCTCCTGCTGCCCCGGCGCACCCTCGTGGTGGCTGAACTCCACCGAGATGCCCATGGACTCCAGCATCGTGATCGCCTGGCGCCGGAAGTCCATGCCGACGTTCTGCGGGGTGTGGTCGAAGTAGCCGGAGGAGTCGGCGGGGGTGGGCCGGCCGCCGTCCACCGGCTTGTCCTTCAGCAGGAAGAACTCGATCTCGGGGTGGGTGTAGAAGGTGAACCCGAGGTCGGAGGTCTTGGCCAGAATGCGCTTGAGGACGTAGCGCGGGTCGGCGTAGGACGGGGAGCCGTCCGGCATGAGGATGTCGCAGAACATCCGGGCGGTGCCGGGGGCCTCGGCGCGCCACGGCAGGATCTGGAAGGTGCCGGGGTCGGGCTTGGCGATCATGTCGGACTCGTAGACCCGCGCGAAGCCCTCGATCGCCGAGCCGTCGAAGCCGATGCCCTCGTCGAAGGCCTGCTCCAGCTCGGCGGGGGCCACCGCAACGGACTTCAGGAAGCCGAGCACATCGGTGAACCACAGCCGTACGAAGCGGATGTCGCGCTCCTCCAGCGTGCGGAGCACGAACTCCTGCTGCTTGTCCATGTTCACCAATCCTTGCAGGTCGAACGGCCTGTCCACGCCCATCGCCCTGAGCGGGGCGCGGCACGCCAGTATCGCGTGCGGGGGTTACCGTCACATTACGTTGTCGCGGCCCCTTCGGGCAGGCCCGGGGGCCGTACGGGGTTTCGCGTTCCCCGGCGGTTCCGGCCAAACCCTTGACGCGCCCCTGACAGCGGTGTCCGGGCGGTGGGACGCTGCCTCTGCACATCGCTGTACATCCGCTCCGCTCCGGGCCGCCGGCCGGCGGTCCGTACGTCGTGGTCCGCGCACCCGCGGGACCATCGCATCAGGGGGTACGCGTGAGACACACCGTCCAGGGCACCGGCACCGGCACCGGCCGGCGCCACCGCTCCCGCACGTCCGGCGCCGCGATATCCGGCCGGGCGTCCGCCCGGATCACCGCCGCGGCGCTGCTCGCCGCCGGCACCCTCTGCGCCACGGCGCTGCAGGCCCCCGCGGCCGGCGCCGCCGAACCGCCCGGCACCTCCGCCGCGCAGAACGCGAAGAAAGCGGCCGCCTTCTGGACGGCGGACCGTATGCGCGCGGCGAAGCCGCTCGATCTGCTGTCCGGCGCCCGGAAGAAGCTCACCGCCGCGGCCGCCCGCGCGGCGTCCGGCCCGCCCGCGCACGCCGTGCCGCGCGGCAAGAAGGCGGCCGTGCCCCCGTCCCTGCCATTACCCGCCGTGACGTCCTTCCCGCAGGCCGGCGGCCCGTGGACCGGCGGCGGCAAGGTCACCAGTACCACCGGCCGGGTCTTCTTCACGTACAAGGGCCGCCAGGCGTCCTGCTCCGGTGACGCGGTGAACAGCAAGAACGGCAGTACGGTCCTCACCGCGGGGCACTGCGTGAAGCTGGAGGGCGCCTGGCACACCAACTGGGTCTTCGTGCCCGGCTACAAGGACGGCCAGGCACCGCACGGCAAGTGGGCCGCGACCAAGACCCTCTCCACCCCGCAGTGGACCGCGAGCGAGGACATCAATTACGACGTCGGCGCCGCGGTCGTCGCCCCCGTGGACGGCAAGCGCCTCACCGACGAGGTCGGCGGCCAGGGCGTCGCCTTCAACACCGGCTACCTCAAGAAGATGTACGCGTTCGGCTACCCGGCCGCGGCCCCCTACGACGGCAGCAAGCTCATCTACTGCAGCGGCACCACCATCAAGGACCCGACCTTCTCCAAGGACCACGGGCTGGCCTGCAACATGACCGGCGGCTCCAGCGGCGGGCCGTGGTTCACCCAGTTCGACGAGGCCACCGGCACCGGGCTGCAGTCCTCGGTGAACAGCTTCGGCTACACCTTCCTGCCCAACACGATGTTCGGTCCGTACTTCGGCGACGACGCGAAGGAGCTGTACAACCGGGCGCAGGGGAGCTGAGCCCTCCGCAGCGGCGGGGCGGGCCCCGAAACCGGCGGCACAGACCCGGGACCCGCCCCGGCAACACCCCCGGAACACGACCGCCCCACATAACGTCAGTACGACGATTACACTCGGCCGCGTGCCTCAACTTCGCCTCGCTCTGCATCAGACCGATTTCTGTGTGGGCGACATCGCCCGGAACGCCGAGACGATCGTGCGCCGTACCCGGGAGGCAGCCGGGCAGGGCGCGCATCTGGCGGCGTTCCCCGAGATGGCGCTGACCGGCTACCCCGTCGAGGACCTCGCGCTGCGGCCCTCCTTCGTCGAGGCGAGCCGTAGCGCGCTGCGCGCCCTGGCCGCCCGGCTGGCCGACGAGGGCCTCGGCGAGACCGCCGTCGTCACCGGCTATCTGGACCGCTGCGACCGGGCCCAGCCGCTGTACGGGCGGCCCGCCGGTGCCCCGCAGAACGCCGCGGCCGTGCTGCACCGCGGCCGGGTCGCGCTCACCTTCGCCAAGCACCACCTGCCCAACTACGGCGTCTTCGACGAGTACCGCTACTTCGTGCCCGGCGACACGCTCCCCGTCGTCCGGCTGCACGGCGTCGACATCGCCCTCGCCATCTGCGAGGACCTGTGGCAGGACGGCGGCCGGGTGCCCGCGGCCCGTACCGCCGGTGCCGGGCTGCTGCTGTCCATCAACGCCTCCCCGTACGAGCGGGACAAGGACGACACCCGGCTGGAGCTGGTGCGCAAGCGCGCCCAGGAGGCCGGCTGTACGACGGCGTATCTGGCGATGACCGGCGGCCAGGACGACCTGGTCTTCGACGGCGACTCGATCGTGGTGGACGCGGCGGGCGAGGTGCTCACCCGCGCCCCGCAGTTCACCGAGCGGTGCCTCCTCCTCGATCTGGAGCTGCCGGCCGCGGCGCCCGAGCCGCCGTCCGGCACCGTCGACGACGGCCTGCGCGTCGACCACGTCACCCTCTCCGACAGCCCGCTCCCGGCCTACGACCCGCTGCCGCTGCCCGCCGAGGCGCCCCGGCTGGACGCCTCCGAGGAGATCTACGGCGCGCTGGTGATGGGCCTGCGGGCGTACATCACCAAGAACAATTTCAGCAGCGTGGTGATCGGCCTCTCCGGGGGCATCGACTCGGCGCTGGTCGCGGCGCTCGCCGTGGACGCGCTCGGCCCGGAGCACGTGCACGGCGTCTCCATGCCGTCCCGGTACTCCTCCGGGCACTCCAAGGACGACGCCGCCGAACTGGCCCACCGCACCGGACTGCACTACCGCACGGTCCCCATCGGGCCGATGTTCGACGCGTACATGGGAGCCCTCCCGCTCACGGGGCTGGCCGAGGAGAACCTCCAGTCCCGCATCCGCGGCACGACGCTGATGGCGATCTCCAACCAGGAGGGCCACCTGGTCCTCGCCCCCGGCAACAAGTCCGAGCTGGCGTGCGGCTATTCCACGCTCTACGGCGACTCCGTGGGCGCGTTCGGCCCGATCAAGGACGTCTACAAGACGGTCGTCTTCCAGCTCGCGAACTGGCGCAACCGGGCGGCCGTCGCCCGCGGCGAGACCCCGCCCATCCCGGAGAACTCGATCACCAAGCCGCCCAGCGCGGAGCTGCGCCCGGGCCAGGTCGACACCGACTCCCTCCCCGACTACCCCACCCTCGACGCCATCCTGGACCTCTACGTCGACCGCGATCTCGGCCACGCGGAGATCATCGCGCGCGGCTTCGACCCGGAGCTGGTCACGCGCGTCCTCCGGCTCGTCGACACCGCCGAGTACAAGCGCCGCCAGTACCCGCCGGGCACCAAGATCTCCGCAAAGGGCTTCGGCAAGGACCGCCGCCTCCCGACCACCAACCGGTGGCGGGAGGGGTGAGCGCCGCTGCTTGAGCCCTCCTGGTACCGGCGCTTGACCTCAAGTGCGCTTGAGGCAGCAGGCTCGGGTCATGACCACATCACAGGACCACGCCGAGATCTCCCTGCTCGTCAGCCGCTTCTTCCGCGCCCTGGACGAGCGCAAGTTCGACGCGGGGTGGGCCCGCTCCTACGTCACGGACGACGTCCGTACGGTGACGCCCATCGGTACGGCCGAGGGCGCCGACGTGGTGCGACACACCGAGGAGGCGATCGGGCGGTTCGCGCGCACCCAGCACGTCTCCGCCGATGTCCTCGTCGACGCCGACGCCGCGTCGGAGGAGGCCACCGCGTCCTGGAACGCGCTGATGACCCACGTGCACCACCCCGCCACCCTGGAGCGGCGCGGCCCTGGGGCCGACCCCCTGTTCACGGTCGGCGGCCGCTGGGAGGCCCGCCTGCGCCGCACGGCGGATGGCTGGCGGATCTCCCGGATGGCCGTCGAGGCGATCTGGACCACGGGGCAGCCCCCGGTCCTCCCCGAGGGCGTGGAGCCGGTACTGCCCCGATGACCCGGCACGGTCATCCGGCCGCCGGAAGCGGGACGCGCCGCGGAAACGGGAACGGCCGGCGGGACGCCACGGGGGCGCCCCGCCGGCCGGGCCGTCGGAACCGCGGTGCTCAGCCGAGCCGGGCAGGTTCGTGGCGGGCCTTGTCGTCGCTGGTGGCGATGATGCGGGAGCGGCCGGGGTCGCGGTCCATGACACCGGCCGTCACCGCGATGGCGAGGCCGACGACCGCGAGGACCGCGCCGACGAGGGTCGGGGAGGTCCAGCCCCAGTGCGCGGCGATCGCGACGCCGCCGAGCCAGGCACCGCCCGCGTTCGCGAGGTTGAACGCGGAGTGGTTGGAGGCGGAGGCGAGCGTCGGGGCGTGCTCGGCCTTGCGCATGACCAGCATCTGCAGGGGCGTGGTGGTCATGAAGCCGACCGCGCCCAGGACGACGACGGTGACCAGGGCCGCCCACTTCACATGCACGGTGAAGTCGAAGACGACGAGCGTGACGGCCAGCGCGCCGAGCGAGCCGTACAGGGTCGGGCGCAGCGCCCGGTCGGTCAGCGGGCCCGCGGCGAGCGCGCCGAGGGTCATGCCGATGCCGAAGAGGGCGAGCACCACCGGGACGGTCGACTCGGTGAAGCCGGTGACCTTGGTCATCATCGACGCGAGGTAGCTGTAGACGGCGAAGACGCCCGCGAAGCCGAAGACCGCGGTGAGCAGGCCGAGCAGTACCTGGCGGTTGCCCAGCGCCCGGATCTCCTGCCTCACGCCGTTCTGCTCGTCGCGCGGCACGTACGGGACGAGCTTGGCCAGCGAGGCCATGGCGACCAGCCCGATGGCGGCGACGACCAGGAAGGTCGCGCGCCAGCCGAGGTGCTGGCCGAGCAGGGTCGCGGCGGGCACGCCGACGATGTTGGCGATGGTCAGGCCGAGGAACATCGTGGCGACCGCGCGGGCCTGCCGGCCTTCCTTGACCAGCCGGGCGGCGACGACCGCCCCGACACCGAAGAACGCGCCGTGCGGCAGACCGGCCAGCAGCCGGCCCGCGATGAGCATGCCGAAGTTCGGGGCGAGCGCGGACGCGAGGTTGCCGGCCGTGAAGACCGCCATCATCAGCAGCAGCATCCGCTTGCGGGGGATGCGCGAGCCGAGCGCGGTCAGCAGCGGGGCGCCGATGACGACGCCGAGGGCGTAGGCGGAGACGAGGTAGCCGGCGGTGGGCACGCTGGTGCCCAGGTCGTTCGCGACGTTGGGCAGCAGGCCCATCATCACGAACTCAGTGGTGCCGATACCGAAGGCCGAGATCGCGAGCGCGAGCAGAGCCAAGGGCATGAGTGACCTTTCAGGATCAAAGGGGCGCGCCCGTAGTGGCGCGCGGAGACAGGGACAGCCTTAAGTTCTCTACGGGAACAAAGTCTCTCAGGAAATTCATTCCGCCGCGCGAACGGGACGTTACGGGCGGAAGTCCTGGGCCCGATGAGGGGAAAATGAGGGAAACGCGGCGGGGCGGGGCCACCTTCCGTGACCCCGCCCCGCCGCCGTACGGCCCCTGCGTCCTCCTCGCTCAGACCTTGAAGGACGCCGCCAGTGGGAGATGGTCGCTGCCGGTGGACGACAGCGTCCACGCGGTGGTCGGGTCCACGCCCTTGACCATGATCTGGTCGATCCGGGCCATCGGGAACGCGGCCGGCCAGCTGAAGCCGAACCCGTCACCGGCCGCGCCCTGCGCCGACCGCAGCTGCGAGGTGACCGGCGCCAGCGACCGGTCGTTCATCGTGCCGTTCAGATCGCCCAGCAGCACGACCTTGGACAGCGGCTCGTCCGCGATGGCCTCGCCCAGCGCCTCGGCGCTGTTGTCCCGCTGGTTCGCGGTGAACCCGGCCTTGACCTTCACCCGTACCGAGGGCAGGTGCGCCGCGTAGACCGCGACCCGCTGCCCGTCGGGGGCGGTCACCGTGGCGCGCAGCGCCCGCGTCCAGCCCATCTTGATGTCCACCGGGCGGGCGTCGGAGAGGGGGTACTTGCTCCACACGCCGACCGTGCCCTCGATCGTGCGGTACGGATACTGCTTCGCCAGCGCCGCGCGGTACGCGGGCAGCGCCTTGGCGGTCAGCTCCTCCAGCGCGATCACGTCGGCCCCGGAGGCCGCGACCTTCCGGGCGGTGCCGGCCGGGTCGGGATTGGCCGCGTCGACGTTGTGCGTGGCGACCGTCAGATTGCCGGTGGCGCCGGACTTGTCGGTGAGCTGGCCGCCGAAGAGGTTGGCCCAGACGACCGCCGGCAGCACGAGCGCGATCAGCGCGGTCGCCGAGCGGCGCAGCAGCGCGGCGACGAGCAGCAGCGGGATGCCGAGGCCCACCCACGGCAGGAACGTCTCCAGCAGGCTGCCGAGATTGCCGATGGAGTTCGGCACGTCGGCGTGCAGCACCATCAGCAGGCCCAGCGCCACGGCCAGTACGGCGAGCAGGAGGCCGCGCCGCCACATGCCCTCGCGCTGCCACCACCCGGTCAGGCGGCCCGTCCGGCGGCCGGTCCCGTCGGGGCCCGCGCCCCGCCCCGCCTCCGACATGTACGCCTGCGTCATCCCGATGCCCTCACTGCCGTGCTCGTGCGCCCCGCCTGGCCCCCGACCCTAGGGCCTTGACCATAGGCGATGCTCAGCCTGTGCTGTCCCCTCAGGGGACGAAGCGCGGATGGCCAGGGTTCCGCCGGCGCCCGCGCCGACAGGTGCTGTGACAGAACGGGCATGAACCGCTCATCGAGCGGTCGGATTCGGGCGGCGGGAAGATCATTCTGCCCGCCACCCCGAACGGCCCGCAACGTCGGGTGTACGCGGCCGGACGCCGTCCAGGACCGTGTCGACGATCTGCTCGGCGAGGCCCTCGGGCAGTTCCTGCCACTCGTGCAGCAGCGCCCGGGAGAGCATCGGCGCCACGAAGAGGTCGGCCAGGACGTCGACGTCGCAGTCGGCGCGTATCTCGCCGCCCGCGATGCCGCGCCGCAGGACGGCCAGCAGCGCGTCGCGGCGCGCCCGCACGACCGTGTCGTGGTACTCGCGCCAGAGCTCGGGCTGCGCCTTGACCTGGGTGATCACCGTCCGCAGCAGGGCGGAGTTGCGCTTGGCCAGGCCGCGCCGGCGCAGGAACTCCAGCAGCAGTACCAGGTCGTCGCGGACCGACTCCCCGGGCAGCTCGGGATTCTCCTCCTCCAGCGAGCGCATCACGTCGAGCATCAGCCCGGCCTTGCCGGACCAGCGCCGGTACACCGTGGCCTTGCCCACGCCCGCCTCCTTGGCGATGCGCTCCATCGACAGGTCGGCGAGCGGGACGTCGCGCTCCAGCAGGTCCAGCACGCTCTCGATGATCGTGGACTCCAGCGCTTCGTTGCGCGGCCGCCCGGGCCTGCGGGTGGCCGCCGCTGCACAGGGGGGCTCGCCCCCGCCGGCCGCCGTCCCGTTCCGTTTTCCGCTGGTCACGCGCCGGCCCGCCTCTCGTTCCGTACTGCCAGGAGTGCCGTCAGGAGTGCCGTCAGGAGTGCCGTCGGCCGCTACGGCTTCCCCGCGGGAGAAGTCTCTCGCGACGTCTCCCGGCCCTGGCCGGCAGCCCGGTCGGCCGCCTTCCCGGGCAGGAAGAACCCGACGACCAGCGCGCCGACGACGGCGACCGTGGCGGAGCCGAGCGCGGTGACGTGCATGGCGTGCACGAACGCGTCGTTGGCGGCGGCGGCCAGCTGCCGGCCCGCGGGCCCCAGCTTCTCCGCGACGCCGAGCGTGGCCTCGATGGACTCGCCCGCCGCGTGCCGCGCGCCCGCCGGCAGGCCCGGTACGGAGTCCAGCGTGCCCTGGATGCCGTCGCGGTAGCTCGCGGACAGCAGCGAGCCCAGCACGGCGACCCCGAGCGTGCCGCCGACCTGCCGGAACGTGTTGTTCAGCGCCGAGCCGGAGCCGGCCTTCTCGCGCGGCAGGGACTGCATGATCGAGACCGTGACCGGCGGCATGATGTGCGCCATGCCCGTGCCCTGGAGGAAGAAGAGCACCTCCAGCACGAAGATCGGGGTGTCGGTGTCCATGAGGAGGAAGCCGGACATCGTGACGGCGACCAGCAGCATGCCGACCGTGCAGACGGCCTTCGCTCCGAAGCGGTCGACGACGTGCCGGGCCCGCGGCGCGAAGATCATCTGGGCGGCGGCCAGCGGCAGGATCAGCAGGCCGGCCTGGAGCGGGGTGTAGCCGCGCACGCTCTGGATGTAGAACACCATGAAGAACGTGACGCCCATCAGCGCGAAGAAGACCAGCGCGATCGCGGCGACGGCGGCGGAGAAGGCGGGCTTGCGGAAGTAACTGATGTCGATCGAGGGATGATCGATGCGCTTCTCGTACAGGACGAAGCCGGCCAGTACGAGCAGCCCGGCGAGGACCGTACCGAGCACCTGCGGGTCGGTGAAGTCGGCGAGCTGGCCGCCCTTGATGATGCCGTACACCAGGAGCACGAGGCCGACGACGGACAGCAGCACGCCCACCGGGTCCAGCCTGCCGGGCCGGGGATCCCTGCTGTCCGGTACCAGGAGCACCATCGCGGCCAGCGCGATCAGCACGATCGGCACGTTGACCAGGAAGACCGAGCCCCACCAGAAGTGGGCCAGGAGCAGCCCGCCGGCGATCGGGCCGATCGCGATGGCCAGGCCGACGCCGCCGGCCCAGATGCCGATGGCCTTCGGCTGCTCGTCGCGCTCGAAGACGTTCATGAGGATGGCGAGGGTGGCCGGCATGACCAGCGCGCCGCCCAGGCCCATCACGGCGCGGAAGGCGATGAGCTGGCCGGGCGAGCCGGAGATCGCGGCCAGTACGGAACCGAGGCCGAAGACCACCAGGCCGGTCAACAGGACCTTCTTGCGGCCCAGCCGGTCGCCGAGCAGACCGGCGGTGAACAGCAGGCCCGCGAAGACCAGCGTGTAGGAGTTGATCGCCCACTCCAGCTGGCTCTGACTGGCGCCGAGGCCGGTCGGGGCCGGGGTGGCGATCGTCTTCATCGCCACGTTCAGGATCGAGTTGTCCAGCACGACGATCAGCAGGCTGAGCATCAGCACGGCGAGGATCGCCCACCGGCGGCGGTGGACGGCCTCGGAGACGTGCCGCGCGCCGGCCGGCGCGGCGCCTATGCCCGCACCGGGCGAAGAATCGGATGAACGTGCCATACGAACCAGCGTACGCCCTTTTCGATACGGCACCGTTCCGTATCGTTGATTGTACTGAGCACGCATCACGGCCCGGCCCTCTTCCGTCGCCGCGCGCGGGCGTGTCAGCATGGGTGGTGAGTCCGGGGACGCCGTCAGGGCGCCTCGAGATGATGAACAAGGAGCCGTCGTCATGACGCAGCTTTCGCCTGCGCAGAGTCCTGCGAAAAGTACCGAAAAGTCCTTGTACGGCGGCACGGGATCCCGCCGTGTCACCGTCCGCGACATCGCCTCCGCCAAGGCCCGCGGCGACAAGTGGCCCATGCTCACCGCGTACGACGCGATGACCGCGTCCGTCTTCGACGAGGCGGGCATCCCCGTCCTGCTCGTCGGCGACTCCATGGGCAACTGCCACCTGGGGTACGAGTCGACCGTCCCGGTCACCATGGACGAGATGACGCTGCTGTCCGCCGCCGTCGTACGCGGCACGAAGCGCGCCCTCGTCGTCGCCGACCTGCCCTTCGGCACGTACCAGGAAGGCCCCGTCCAGGCGCTCCGCAACGCCACCCGGCTGGTCAAGGAGGCCGGCGTGGGCGCGGTGAAGCTGGAGGGCGGCGAGCGCTCGGCGGAGCAGATCAAGCTGCTGGTCGACGCCGGCATCCCGGTCATGGCCCACATCGGGCTGACCCCGCAGTCCGTCAACGCCTTCGGCGGCTACCCCGTGCAGGGCCGCGGCGAGGAGGCGGCCCAGCAGCTGCTGCGGGACGCCAAGGCGGTGCAGGACGCGGGCGCGTTCTCCGTGGTCCTGGAGGCGGTACCGGCCGAGCTGGCCGCCGAGGTCACCCGCTCGCTGCACATCCCCACCGTCGGCATCGGCGCGGGCCTGGAGTGCGACGCGCAGGTCCTGGTCTGGACGGACATGGCAGGGCTCACCAAGGGCCGGGTGCCGCGCTTCGTGAAGCAGTACGCGCAGCTGCGCGAGGCGCTGGGCGGCGCGGCGCAGGCGTTCGCCGAGGAGGTCGTGGGCGGCACGTTCCCGGCGGAGGAGCACACCTTCCACTGAGGATCCCCGCGAGGCGCTGCCGGTGGTCCGGCAGCGCCTCGCGCATGTCCGGCGGCGATCCGCGCCGGCGGCCTGCCGGCGAGCCGCGTCGGCGATCCGTGTCGGCGGTCTGTCGGTGGCCCATCGGCGCCCGACCTGCGCTGTCGGTGCTCTGTCGGGGCGTTGTCAGTGGTGCCTGTCACTGTGGATCCATGACGCAGAAGACACACTCCGCCGACGGCCGCGCGGCCGTCCAAGTCCGTGGCCTGGTCAAGCACTTCGGCGATGTCAAGGCCGTCGACGGAGTGGACCTGGACGTGCGGGAAGGCACGGTCATGGGCGTGCTCGGGCCGAACGGCGCGGGCAAGACCACGCTCGTGCGCTGCCTGTCCACGCTCCTCGTCCCCGACGCCGGCACGGCGATCGTGGCCGGGTACGACGTCGTGCGCCAGCCGCGCGCGCTGCGCCGCACGATCGGCCTGACGGGGCAGTACGCCTCCGTCGACGAGAAGCTCTCCGGCCGGGAGAACCTCTACATGATCGGGCGGCTGCTCGACCTCTCCCGCAAGGACGCCCGGGCGCGCGCGGACGAGCTGCTGGAGCGGTTCTCGCTCACCGAGGCCGCCAAGCGCCCCGCGGGCAAGTACTCGGGCGGCATGCGCCGCCGCCTCGACCTGGCCGCCTCGATGATCGGCCGCCCCGCGGTGCTGTATCTGGACGAGCCCACGACCGGCCTCGACCCGCGCACGCGCAACGAGGTCTGGGACGAGGTCAACCACATGGTCCGCGAGGGCGCGACGGTGCTGCTGACCACGCAGTACATGGAAGAGGCCGAGCGGCTGGCCGACGAGCTGACCGTCGTCGACCGCGGCCGGGTGATCGCCGAGGGCCGGGTGGACGAGCTGAAGGCCAAGGTCGGCGGGCGCACGCTGCAGATCCGCCCGGCGGTCCGCGGCGAGCTGGACCGCATGGTCGGCGTGATCGCGCAGGCCGGCCTGGACGGCATGGCGGGCGCCACGGCGGACCACGAGGACGGCGTGGTGAACGTCCCGATCGTCAGCGACGAGCAGCTGACCGCGGTGGTCAACGTCCTCGGCGAGCGCGGCTTCGCGCTCGCCGGCATCAACACCCATCTGCCCAGCCTGGACGAGGTCTTCCTGGCCATCACCGGCCAGAAGACGTCCGAGGCCGACACGGCCGCCGAGCCGGCGGCCGCCCAGTACGAGGAGGTCGCGGCATGAGCGCCGCAACGATCACGGCGCCGGCCGCGAAGCCCGGGGCCGCCGAGGGCCGGATCGGCCTGCGGGCCAATTTCCGCCACATCGGCGCGCTGGTCCGGCGCAACGCCCTGCAGATCAAGCAGGACCCGGAGTCGATGTTCGACGTCCTGCTGATGCCCGTCATCTTCATCCTGCTGTTCGTGTACGTCTTCGGCGGCGCCATCGCCGGCAAGGGCAATCAGCAGCAGTACGTCCAGTATCTGGTCCCCGGCATGATGGCCATGATGGGCATGAACATCGCCATGGCGGTCGGCACGGGCGTCAACGAGGACTTCCGCAAGGGCGTGATGGACCGCTTCCGCACGATGCCCATCGCGCGGTCCTCGGTCCTCATAGCCAAGATCGTCGTCGAGATCGGCCGGATGCTGATCGCCACCGCGATCCTGCTGGGCATGGGCTTCCTGCTCGGCCTGCAGATCAAGGGGTCGGCGCTGGAGTTCGTCGGGGCGATCGCGCTGTCGACCGTGTTCGGCGCGGCACTGATGTGGATCTTCGTCCTGCTGGGGCTGACGGTGAAGACGCCGCAGGCCGTACAGGGCATGGCGATGCTGGTGCTGATGCCGCTGCAGTTCGGCTCGTCGATCTTCACGCCGCCCACGTCGATGCCCGGCTGGCTGGAGGCGTTCACGAAGGTCAACCCCCTCTCCAACCTCGCCGACGCGGCCCGCGGCCTGCTGGGCGGCCAGGGCCCGGTGGCCCATCCGACCCTGATCACGCTGGCCTGGGCGATAGGCATCACGGCCGTCACGATGCCGCTGGCGGTCCGGAAGTTCCGGTCGAAGACCTGACGCGAGGGGGATGTCAGATGAGGTCGAGGGCCTCGTCGAGGGGGAGGGCGGCGCCCTCGGCGTGGGCGGACGCGTAGTCCGCCGCGCCGAGGACGGCGCGTACGGCCTCCTCGGCCGCCTCGCGGGAGGTGCGGGTGATGCGCTGCGCGTGCTGCCGGGGCGCGCGCAGGGTGTCGAAGGCGCCCAGCAGCCGGGCCCCGTCCGTGGCGCCGTCCGGGCCGCCGGTCAGGGCCAGCACCCGGGCCGCGACGAGCAGTTGGGACAGCGGCAGGTCGGGGGCGACGGCGTGGGTGAGCGGGGAGCGCATCTTGGCGACGGCCCCGCGCACGGCCGCCAGTACACCGTCGTACCGCCCCTCCTCCACGTCCAGCGCGGCCAGCGCCCCCTCGACCATGCCGAGGAACATCTCCGGCGCCGACCGTTCGTCGAACTCCTCCCGCACGAGCTGGAGATGGTGCCGGGCCTCGCCGATCCGGCCGGCCGTCGTCAGCCAGGTGGCCAGCTGGACGCGGGCGAACGGCACGGCGTCGCGGTTGTGCCGCCCTTCGGCCAGCACCTCGTGCAGCAGCCGCTCGCCCTGTTCGACGTCGCCCGCCTCGATCAGTACACCGCCCAGCCGGGTCTTGAGCAGCGGGAGCTGGCCGTGCGCGCCGAGCTCCGCCGCGTACCGCATCGCGGCGCGGTAGTCGTCGGCGGCCGGGCCGTACGCGCCGTGCCCCTCGTGGGTCTCGCCGCGCCCGGCCAGCGCCTCGGCGACTCCCCAGGCGTCGCCGAGCCTGCGGAAGATCTCCAGCGCCTCGTCGGCGTCGCGGCTCGCCTGATCCAGGCCGCCGGGCCGGTCGTTCTGGATTCTCGCCCGCAGCTGGAGGATGAACGCCAGCTCCCAGTCGTAACCGAACTCCCGGCAGCCGCGCACGGTCTCGTCGACCATGCCGACCAGGTCGACGAAGCAGCCGGTCAGCATGACGGCGTAGAACCACAGCACGCCCGGCACGCGGCAGGTCTGCGGCAGCCCGCCGCGGTAGGCGCTGACGATGCCCCGCAGCTCCTCCTGCTGTTCGAAGCGCTGCAGCGCCTGCATGTCGCTGTCCACGCTGGCCAGCGCGACCAGCCGGACCTCCCGGCGGGCTTCGAGGAACTGCTCGGGCGGCATCGGGGGCGGGGCGTCGATCGGCCGGGCGGACAGCGGCGGGGCCGGGGTGACCGGCGGCAGGAAGGGGTTCGGGCCGAGCGCGGCGGCCGCCGTCGACCAGGTACGGGCGTCGCCGCGGTGGTCGCGCAGCGTCCAGAACCACTGCAGGGACAGCACGAGGCAGAGCGCCTCGTGCTCGTCGCGCGCGGCGACGGCGCGGCGCAGGGCGGTGCGGAGGTTGTCGTGCTCCCGCTCCAGCCGGTCCAGCCAGTGGCGCTGCTCGGGGCCGCGGAGCAGGGGGTCGGCGGCGCGGGCGAGCTCGCGGTAGGCCACGAGGTGGCGGCGCTCGGCGGCGGCCCGCTCCCCCGCCTCGTCCAGCCGCTCCCCGGCGTACTCCCGCACGGTCTCCAGCAGCCGGTACCGCATCTCGCCACCGGCCGACGGCACGGCCACGACGAGCGACTTGTCGACAAGCGACCCGAGCAGCGGGGCGATGTCGCCGGGGGCGACGAGTCCGGCGGACCCGGCGGCCCGGCCCGTGTTCCGGGCGCCGGCCGGCTCCTGGAGGCCGACGCCGATCGGCTCCTGGAGGCCGGCGCCGATCGGCTCCTGGAGGCCGGGCGTGTTCTCCGGGGCGTCCGCGCAGACCGATTCCGCGGCGGTGAGGTCCGTGCCGCCGGAGAAGACGGAGAGGCGGCGGAGGACCGCGCGCTCGGGCGCGTCGAGCAGGTCCCAGGACCAGTCGACGACCGCGCGCAGGGTCTGCTGGCGCGGGAGTACGGTACGGCTGCCGCTGGTCAGCAGCCGGAAGCGGTCGTCCAGGCGGTCCGCGAGCTGACGCGGCGCGAGCGAGCGGAGCCGGGCGGCGGCCAGTTCGACGGCCAGCGGCAGGCCGTCCAGCCGGCGGCAGATCTCGGCGCACGCCTCCGGGTCGTCCTCGATGCGGAAGCCGGGCCGGGCCGCGGCGCCCCGGTCGGCCAGCAGCCGCAGTGCGACGGGGTCGGGCAGCGGCTCCACCGGCCGGACCAGCTCACCCGGTACGGCGAGCGGCTCCCGGCTGGTGGCCAGCACGCTCACGCCCGGGCACTCGGCCAGCAGCCGTTCCGCGAGCCGGGCCGCCGCGTCGACGACGTGCTCGCAGTTGTCCAGTACGAGCAGCATCCGGCGGCCCGCGCAGTGCTCGGCGAGCTGCGCGAGCGGGTCGAAGGCCAGCGGGTCGGCGGCAGCGCGCAGCCCCTCGGCCGCGCTGCCGCGGACCACGGTCTCGCGGGCGCCGAGCGCGGTGAGTACGGCTTCCGGCACCGTGCCGGGGTCCGCGACGGGGCCCAGCTCCGCGAACCACACGCCGTCCGGCCAGGCCCCGGGCGCGCCGGCCGCCGCGGCCTCCGCGCCCTCCTGCGACAGCCGCGTCTTCCCGGCACCGCCGGGCCCGAGCAGCGTCACGAGGCGGTGCGCGGCCAGGTCGGCGCGGAGCGCGCCCAGCTCCGCCTCACGCCCGACGAACGAGGTCAGCCGCGCCCGAAGATTCCCGGCCGGCCGCCACCCGCCGGCGACGCCGCCGGGCTCCACGCGGGCGCCGGAAGCCGTACCGGTACCGGTACCGGCAGCCGCTCCGGACGCCGTCCCGGACGCCGCCTCCAACAGCTCCGCGTGCAAGGCGCGCAGCGGCGGTGACGGGTCCGTGCCGAGGCGGTCGGCGAGGTCGGCGCTGAGGGCCGCGTACGCGTCCAGCGCCTCGGCCGTGCGGTCCGTGGCGCGCAGGGCGCGCAGCCGCAGGAGGTGGAGCGGCTCGTCGAGGGGATGGCGGCGGCACAGCGCGGTGAGCGCGGGCAGCGCCTCCTCCGCGCGGCCGAGCGCGAGATCGGCGGCGAGGCGGGTGCGCCGCGCGTCCAGGCGCAGCCGTTCGGCCCCGGCCGCCTCGGCGACCGCGTCCGGGAGGTCGGCGAGGGCGGGCCCGCGCCACAGCGCGAGCGCGTCGTCCAGCAGCGCGGCGGCCTTCGCCGGGTCGCCGTCCGCCAGCGCCCGCTCGCCCTCGCCCGCCAGCCGCTCGAAGCGGTGCAGGTCGACGTCGTCGGGGTCGGCGGCCAGGTAGTAACCGCCGGTCACGGAGACGACCGCGGCATGGCCGAGGGCCCGCCGCAGCCGTCCGACGAGCGCCTGGAGCGCGCCGCCCGCGTCCCGCGGCTCCGCATCCGGCCCCCAGACCTCCGCGATCAGCGTGTCGGGGGTACGGGGGCGCCCCGGCGTGCGCGCGAGGGCGGCGAGGAGTGCGCGCAGGCGGGCACCGCCGAGGGCGACGTCGGTCCCGTCGTCCTGGCGTGCCTGGGTCGTCCCGAGGATTCCGTAGCGCACCGGCCCATTGTCGTCCACGTCCCGCACGCCCCGCCCGTCCCCCACCACTGTCCCCACTCGTTCCCCCGTCGCCCCCGTCCCGGACATTCTCGTCTTCCCGAGGGGTACGGGCACGCACACGGGTCCAGACTGCCTGGAACCACCGGCATACGCTCCTCGTTTTCCGGTGTACGATCCGCCGCCCGCCCACAGACGACCTCACGCACGACCGCACCCCTCCGCGCACGACCCCTCTCGCACGACCCGCCCCGCACGACCCGCCCACCCCTCAGGAGCACCGCACGATGACCACCGCAGTACGGCGCGCGGACCGGCGCGTCAGTCCCGTCTTCCTCGCGCTCGTCGCCGTCATGGCGGCGTCGGGCTGGTACGTGTGGACGGACCAGCTCGCCGAGAACACCGGCGTCGCCGTGTTCCTGTTCGTGGTCTCGGGGTGGATCGTCTCGCTGTGCCTGCACGAGTACGCACACGCCCGTACGGCGCTGCACAGCGGCGACATCTCGATCGGCGCGAAGGGCTATCTGACGCTCAACCCGCTCAAGTACACGCACGCGCTGCTCAGCATCGTGCTGCCGGTGATCTTCGTGATCCTGGGCGGGATCGGCCTGCCGGGCGGCGCGGTGTTCATCGAGCGCGGCCGGATCAGGGGCCGCTGGCGGCACAGCCTGATCTCGGCGGCGGGCCCGCTGACGAACATCCTGTTCGCGGCCGTGGTCACCGCGCCGTTCTGGCTGGGCGCGATGGACGGCGTGCCGAAGCCGTTCCGGTACGCGCTCGCGTTCCTCGCGCTGCTGCAGGTGACGGCCGCGATCCTGAACTTCGTCCCGGTGCCGGGGCTGGACGGGTACGGCGTGATCGAGCCGTGGCTGTCGCACAAGCTGCGGCGGCAGGTGGAGCCGTTCGCGCCGTTCGGCCTGCTCGCGGTCTTCGGACTGCTCTGGGCGCCGGGCGTGAACCAGGTGTTCTTCGAGGCGGTGGACGCCGTCCTGCGGGTGCTGGGCGTCTCCCAGATCGACAGCTACCTCGGGCAGGAGCTCTTCCGCTTCTGGCGGGGCGAGCCGCAGCTGTTCTAGCGGGGCGAGCCCTCCGGGGCCCCGTCCGCCGCCTGCGCGGCCTCCCGCTCCAGCTTGGCCCGGCGCAGGTAGAACCACGCCATGTTGCTGGAGACGCCGGCCACCAGGACCCAGGCGATGCCGATGAGGTTGCCCGCCACGAAGGAGACGACGGCCGCGACGACCGCCAGGACGCAGACGACGAGGGCGAAGACGGCGAGGCGCCGGGCCGGGCCGGACGGGGGCAGGGCGGGCATGGGAGGGGGCTCCTGTCGGGGTACTGCGTATGCGGTCCCCTCCAGTGTCCCCCATGCCCCGCTCCGCCCGACTCCGGCCCGCCGCTCGCCCCGGCCGGAGCTCACACGTCCGTGGTGCGCAGCCCCGCGTGTGCCTTGTACCGCCGGTTGACCGAGATCAGGTTGGCGACCAGGGACTCGACCTGGTGCGCGTTGCGCAGCCGGCCGGCGAAGACGCCGCGCATGCCGGAGATGCGGCCGGCCAGCGCCTGCACCACATCCGTGTCGGCCCGCTTCTCGCCCAGCACCATCACATCCGTGTCGATCTTCTCGACCGACGGGTCCTGGAGGAGCACCGCCGAGAGGTGGTGGAAGGCGGCCGTGACGCGCGACTCCGGGAGCAGCGCGGCGGCCTGCTCGGCCGCGCTGCCCTCCTCGGGCTTCAGCGCGAACGCGCCCTTCTTGTCGAAACCGAGCGGGTTGACGCAGTCGACGACGAGCTTGCCGGCCAGCTCCTCGCGCAGCGCTTCGAGGGTCTTGGCGTGACCCTCCCACGGGACCGCCACGATCACGACGTCGGAGCGGCGCGCGCACTCCGCGTTGTCCGCACCCTCGACGCCGAGGCCGAGCTCGTCCGCCGCGGCCTGCGCCCGCTCCGCCGCGCGCGAGCCGATGATCACCTTCTGGCCCGCCCTGGCGAACCGGTACGCCAGGCCGCGGCCCTGGTCACCGGTGCCGCCGAGCACGCCGACGACCAGGCCGGCGACATCCGGCAGGTCCCAAGGGTCCCGCTTGAGCGCCTTCTTGGCTTCGGTCGCGACATTCACGGGAGTCGCGGGCTTCGCATCGTCAGGAGTAGTCATGCCAGCGATACTGGCACGCCTGGTGCGGCCCGGGCAGCCGGGCGCGGCGTGCCGGTGATCACGCCTTCACGCTGCCCTCGGTGAGCCCCGTACGCCAGTACCGCTGCAGCACGGTCATCAGGATCATCAGCGGCAGTACGGAGAGGAACGCGCCGCCGACGGTGTACTGGTACAGCTCCGGCTGCCGGTCGGCGTAGCCCGTCCAGGAGGTCAGGCCCAGCTGGATCGGGTACAGGTCGGAGTCGGAGAGCATCACCAGCGGCAGGAAGTAGTTGTTCCAGATGTGCACGAACTGGAACAGGAAGACGGTGACCAGCGCGGGGATCATCAGCCGCAGCCCGAGGCCGGAGAAGATCCGCCACTCCCCCGCGCCGTCGATCCGGGCCGCCTCCAGCAGCGAGTCGGGCACGGCGGCGGCCACGTAGATCCGGCACAGGTAGACGCCGAAGGGGCTGACCACGCTGGGGATCAGCACCGCCCAGTAGGTGTTGGACATCCCGAAGCCGCTGAAGAGGAAGTACAGCGGCAGGGCGAGGGCGGTGCCGGGGATCAGCACGCCCGCCAGGATGACGTTGAAGATCCCTTCCCGCCCCGGGAAGGGGAACTTCGCGAGCGCGTAGCCGGCCGCCGCGGACAGCAGCGTCGCGGCGAGCGCGCCGACGCCCGCGTACAGCAGGGAGTTGGCGAACCAGCGGACGTAGATGCCGTGGTCGTAGGTCAGGACGTCGCCGAGGTACTGGAGCGGCCGCGGGTTCGCGAACCAGAAGCCGAAGCTGCCGAAGAGGTCGCCGCTGCTCTTCGTGGCGGAGACCACGAGCCAGTACACCGGTACGAGGAAGTAGACGGCGGCGACGGTCAGCAGGGAGCAGGTGAGGATGCGGTAGCGGAGCGCCGAGGGGGTCACCGGCCGTCCTCCTTTCCGCGCTGTCCGACCAGCCGCAGGAAGCCGAAGGAGAGGACACACGCGACCAGCGCGAGCAGGACCGCCTCGGCCGCCGCGAGGTGCTGGTTGTTGCCGACGAACGCCTCGCTGTAGGCGTGCAGGTTGGGCGTGTAACCGGAGTCGATGGAGGAGGCGAGCGGCCGCAGCACCATCGGCTCGGCGAACAGCTGGAGCGTGCCGATGATGGAGAAGACGCAGGTCAGGACGAGGGCCGGGCGGATCAGCGGGATCTTGATGTGCAGGGCTACCTGGCGCGCGTTCGCGCCGTCGATGCGCGCGGCCTCGTACAGCTCCTGTGGCACGGCCTTGAGCTGGGAGATCAGGACGAGCATGTTGTACCCGGTGAACTGCCAGGTGACGATGTTGGCGATGGACCACAGGACCGTGCCGCGGGAGAGGAAGTCCACGTCCCAGCCGACCTCCTGGGCCATCTTCACCAGCGGGCTGATCCCGGGGACATAGAGGAAGCCCCACAGGATCGAGGCGATCACGCCGGGCACGCCGTACGGCAGGAAGAACGCGCTGCGGAAGAAGGTCACCCAGCGGGCGCTCGCACTCTCCAGGAGCAGCGCGAGGGCGGTCGCCAGAATGATCATGAGCGGGATCTGTACGGCGCCGAAGAGCAGCACCCGGCCGAAGCCGGCGAGGAAGCGGTCGTCGGAGAGCGCCTGGGCGTAGTTGGCCAGTCCGGCGAAGACCTCGTGTTCGGCGCCGCCGAGGCCGAGCGGCCCGGTGCGCTCGGTCCTGTGCAGGCTCTGCCAGATCGCGTACGCGATGGGCACGATGAAGCAGAGCAGGAAGAGGGCGAGGAAGGGCAGCAGGAAGCCCGCGGCGGCGCGCGCGTTGCGGGCTTCCGTACGGGTCGGCCGTCTCACCCGCCGCTCTCCACCTTCAGGCCCTTGCCCTTGAGGTCGCTCACCGTCTGCGCCTGGACCTTCTTCAGCACCGAGCGGAAGGAGTCGCCGCTGCTCAGCGCCTCGGTGAAGGCGTCGCCCAGGCGCTGGTAGAGGGTGTCGACGCCGGGGCCCCACTGCCAGCTGGTGTCGACGTGGTCGCCGGCCTCCTTGAAGACCGTGCTGTACGCCTGCCCGCCGAAGAAGCCCTTGTGGACGTCGAGGTCGGTGGTCTCGTAGCCGGTCTTCGCGCTGGGGAAGCCGTAGCCGCCGTCGATGAGCAGCCCGATCGCCTCGGGGTCGGTGTTGAGCCAGACGGCGAAGTCGAGGGCGTCCTTGGGATAGGTCGCGCCGGCGAACACGGCAGTCGTGGAGCCGCCCCAGTTGGCCTGCGCGTCCGCGCCCTTGGTCCACTGCGGCAGCGGCACGGCGCGCCACTTGCCCTTGGTGTCCGGCGCGTTGCCGACCAGCAGCGCGTCGCCCCAGCTGGCGCCGAGCCAGGCGGGGATGGCGCCGGTCTGGATGTCCTTGTACCAGGCGTTCTGCCGGTCCGGGATGGTCTTGACCAGCTTCCGCTTGACCAGGCCCTCCCAGTAGTCGGCGACCTTGCGGGTGGGGTCGTCGTCGAGGTGGACGGTCCAGGTGTCGCCGTCGGCGGCGTACCAGCGGGCGCCGGCCTGCCAGGCGTACCCGGCGAAGCGGTTGCCGTTGGTGGGCGCGAAGGTCTCGATCCAGGCGCCCTTCGTGCGGATCTTCTTGGCAGCGACCTCGTACTCGTCCCAGGTGGCGGGCGGCTCGATGTCCCACTTGTCGAAGAGGTCCTGGCGGACGAAGAGGCCCATCGGGCCGGACGCCTGCGGGATGGCGTAGACGCCCTTGCCGAAGACGGACTGCTGCCACTGCCAGCCGACGAACCTGCTCTTGTACCGCTCGCCGCCGACGGTGGTCAGGTCCAGCAGCCCGTTGTCCAGCAGGAAGCTCGGCACGACGGGGAATTCGATCTGGCCGAGGTCGGGCGGGTTGCCCGCCTTGATGGCGGCGTGCATCTTGGCGTACTGGGCGCCGTTGACGGCCGACACCTTCTCGACCTTGACCTGGACCTCGGGATTCTTGCTGTTCCACAGGTCGACGGGCTTGTCGATGCCGGGCACCCAGGACCAGAAGGTGAGGGTGATCTTCTGCCCCTTCTTGCGCTCCTTGGGCGCGGCATTCTTGTCCTCGGCACCGTCACCGCAACCGGCAAGCGCGAAGCCGGCGGCAACGGCCGCGGCACCGCCCAACACGGTTCTGCGGCGCGCACCACTCAGGGGGCTCGTGTCGTACGTCCTCATGCCAGCTCCTCCACGGGGATGCGGCGGAAGGTGATCGTCGAGTAGGCGCTGAAGTCGCCGGTTTCGTAGAGCAGTCCGACGGTGTCGGGGTCGATGCGGACGAGGTCGGAGTAGGCGGCCGGGAGGCCGCTGACGGTGTGGGCGTTCTGCCAGGTCAGGCCGCGGTCGCGGCTGGCGCGCACGGTCATCAGGGCGCGTGCGGCGCGGTCGGCGGGGGCCGAGAAGAGCAGCACGTCCGGGGCGCCGAGGTGCAGCACGCTGCCCTGGACGACCGGCGCGGCGAGCCCGGCCTGGGCCCGGAAGGGCTTCTCCAGGTGGGCGCCGCCGTCGGCGGAGTAGGCGTCGACGCGGGTGCCGGGCGCGTCGGAGTCGTTGCGGGCGTTGAAGTAGAGGCGGCCGCCGGGGAGTTCGGCGGCGGTGGTCTCGTTGGTGTTGATGTAGCCGTTGGGGTTGGAGTCGGTGTAGCCGATCCGCCAGGTCGCGCCGGAGTCGTCGCTGAGCAGCACGTGGCCGCCGTTGTAGCGGCCCTCGGCACCGGTGTCGCCGGGCACGGTGGGCGCGATGGAGTGGTTGGCGGGCACCACCAGCCGGCCGGCATACGGGCCTTCGCGGATCTGGAGGGCGTGGCCGGGGGTGGTGGCGTACCACCGCCAGCCGGCGCGTTTGGCCTGGGCGGTGATCTCGCGCGGGGTGCTCCAGGTCAGCCCGTCGTCGTCGCTGTACTGGAGCCACACGCGGCGGCCGTCGGCGGCGGATACCTCGCCCCGCAGGATGGCGCTCTCGGTGGCGGTGCCCGCGTTGCGTACGTGGACGAGGACCGTGCGGCCGCGGTGCGGGCCGGTGTGCAGGACGACGGGGGCCGGGTTGCCGGCCGTGCCGGTGCCGTTGCCGTCGACGACGGTCAGTGGGCCCCAGGTACGGCCGCCGTCGGTGGAGCGCCGCAGGACGAGGTCGATGTCGCCGGTGTCGGACGACGAGGCGACGCGGCCCTCGGCGAAGGCCAGCAGGGTGCCGGCCCGGGTCACGACCGCGGCCGGGATGCGGTAACTGGCGTAGCCGCCGGTCCCGGCGCGGAAGGGTTGCGAAGTCTCGTACGCCACGGGCAGCCCCTAACGACCAGACGTAGGACGTCCCTTGTCCTGCGGTGACCATAGGGAGCGCCCAACGGGGCGTCAAGGCACCCGACATGGCCCGTGTCGCCCGCCTCGCGCGAATGCCACAGACAGCGGAACTGCGGGTGAACTGCGGCTGTACGCAAGGCGTACGGGCGTGGCGGACCTTCTGGAGCGGGCCGGACACTGGCCCGTTACACGGCTGCCCCGCCAGCCCTCACGGCCGCCCCGCCGTCCGTCACGCGACCTCCCCACCGGCCGCTACGCGACGCCCTTCAGCCGCTCCCGGATGCCGTCGAAGTGCCGGTGCATCGCCTCGACCGCGCGGTCGCCGTCGCCGGTCTCCAGCGCGGTGACGATCTCCGCGTGCTGACGCCACGTCACCTCCGGTTCCTGGCTGCTGTCGTCCAGGTCCTTGCGGACCCGGCGCAGCGCGTCCCAGAAGGCGTCCAGCACCTCGCTGAGCAGGTGGTTGCCGAGCGAGCGGTACAGCGCGAGGTGGAAGGCGCGGTCGGTGCCGCTCTCCACCCGGCCGGCCGCCGCCTCCTTCTCCATCCGGTCGACCAGGCCCCGCAGTACGTCCAGGTCCTCGGCCGGCAGGCTGCGCGCGACCGCCCCGACGAGCCCGGCCTCCAGCGCCTCGCGGACCTCCATCAGCTCGTACAGGCTGGCCTCGCCCTGGTGGTGGCGGACCGCGGCCCGGAAGGCGATGCCCTCCACGAAGGGGTCGAGGGTGAGCGTCCCGACGTACGTGCCGAAGCCGTGCCGGATCTCGACGATGCGCATGGCCTGCAGCGCCTTGAGCGCCTCGCGGACCGAGTTCCGGCTGACGTCGAGCAGCTCGACCAGCTCGGCCTCGGTGGGCAGCGGGTCGCCGGGCACCAGCTTCCGCCGCAGGATGAGCCGCTTGATCTGCGCCTGGACGTCCTCGGACATCGTGCCGCGCGCCATGTGTCTGCCTCTCCGTCTCGCCGGGGTGGATCCGGGTGATCCGGCCGGCGACCTCTTGACCGACCGCTCCGGGCCGGGTCTATTGTGACCCAGACATCGGACATCCCATGTCCCACGTCCGACCACCGCCCGTCACTCGATCGGCGGCAGTCCCGTGACCGGCCCGCACCACACCGCTGGAGTACCGCATGGCTCTGCCCACCCCGCTGCACGGCGTCGTACCGCCGGTCTGCACCCCCCTCGACCCGCACGGCGAGGTCGACACCGGCTCGCTCGGGCGGCTGGTGGAGCACTTGGTCGGCGGCGGGGTGCACGGCCTCTTCGCCCTCGGCTCCACCAGCGAGGTCGCCTACCTCACCGACGCGCAGCGGGCCACCGCGCTGGAGGCCGTCGTCAAGGCGGCGGACGGCCGGGTGCCGGTGCTGGCGGGCGTCATCGACACCACGACCGCCCGGGTGCTCGACCACGCCCGTACGGCGAAGGCACTGGGCGCCGACGCGCTCGTGGCCACCGCGCCCTTCTACACCCGTACGCACCCCAAGGAGATCGCCGGGCACTTCCGCGCGCTCCGGGCCGCCGTGGACCTGCCGCTCTTCGCGTACGACATCCCGGTCTCCGTGCACAGCAAGCTCCCCGGCGCGCTGGTGCGGGAGCTGGCCGAGGACGGCACGCTGGCCGGGCTCAAGGACAGCAGCGGCGACGAGGGCGGGCTGCGCCGCCTCCTCGTGGAGCTGGGCGGCAGGGCCGGCCGCCGCACCGGCCCGGCTCCCGACTTCGCGGTCCTCACCGGCTCCGAGCTGACCGTGGACGCGGCACTGCTCGCCGGGGTCGACGGCGTGGTCCCGGGCATCGGCAACGTCGACCCGGCCGCCTACGTCCGCCTGTACGACGCCTGCCGCGCGGGCGACTGGGCGGCGGCAGCGGCCGAGCAGGAGCGGCTGGTCGCGCTCTTCGGCATCGTCGACGCGGGGCCGGAGGCGGAGATGGGCCGCAGCTCCTCGGCGCTGGGCTCCTTCAAGGCCGCGCTGCACCTGCTCGGCGTCATCGACCACCCGGCCACCGCGGCGCCGCAGCTCCCGCTGGGCGCCGAGTCGGTGGCCGAGGTCGCCCGCCGGCTGACCGCCGCGGGCCTGGAGCCGGTCCGTTGACCGGCGCCGCGCGCCCGGCGCGCAAGGCCGCCCTCCCCTGGTACCGGGAGGTGAGCCCGACCCAGTGGAAGTCGTTCTTCGCCGCCTGGATCGGCTACGTCCTCGACGGCTTCGACTTCGTGCTGATCACGCTCGTGCTGACCGAGATCAGCGCCGAGTTCGACCTGAGCACGGTGCAGGGCGCGAGCCTGATCTCCGGCGCGTTCATCACCCGCTGGCTCGGCGGCGCTGTCCTCGGCGCGCTCGGCGACCGCTTCGGCCGCAAGGCGTCGATGGTGGCGAGCATCCTGCTCTACTCCCTCGGCACCTTCGCCTGCGGCTTCGCGTGGGACTACACCAGCCTCTTCGTGGCCCGGCTGCTGATCGGCATGGGCATGGCCGGCGAGTACAGCGCCAGCGCCACGTACGTGCTGGAGAGCTGGCCGGCCCGGGTCCGCAGCCGGGCGAGCGGCTTCCTGATCTCCGGCTTCTCCATGGGCTCGGTGCTGGCCGCCGAGTGCTACAAGTGGGTCGTGCCCGCGCTCGGCTGGCGCTGGATGTTCTACATCGGGCTGGCCCCGATCGTGATCGCGCTGTGGGTGCGGCGGTCGCTGCCGGAGGCCGAGGAGTGGAGCGCGGCGGTCGCCGAGCGGGAGACGAAGCCGAATCCCTTCCGGCCGCTGTTCGCCACACCGCTGCGCGCGACGGTCAACACCGTGCTGACGGTCGTGGCCACGCTGTCCCTCTTCGGCGTCTTCACGCCGGTGGGCGCGGGCGCGGTACCGCTCCTCTCCGTCCTCTCGGGCGTCACCCTGGCCGCGCTCGCGGTCCAGCTCGGCGGCCGCCGCGGCTGGCTGCTGTACCTCTCGCTGATCGTGACGGTCTTCGTCGCCTTCCTGTACACCTGGCCCATCCAGGCGCTGCTGCCGACGTACCTGAAGACCGAGCTGCACTACTCCCCCGGCCAGGTCACCAACGTGCTGTTCTTCGCCGGGTTCGGCACCATGGCGGGCTGCTGGCTGGCGGGCTTCGTCGGCGACCGGATCGGCACGCAGAAGGCGTACGCGTGCACCCTGCTCGCCTCGCTGGTCTTCGTCTTCCCGGTCTTCGCCGCGGGGAACAGCCTGCTGCTGCTCGGCGTCCTGCTGTTCGTCCTGCAGGCCCTCAGCTTCGGCATCTCCGGGCTGCTGCCGCGGTACATCGGCGGCCACTTCCCCACCGAGAACCGCGCCGCAAGCCTGGGCTTCACGTACAACGTGGGGGCGCTGGGCGGCGCGGTGGCGCCGGTACTGGGCGCGAGCCTGGCCGAGGGCCGGTCGCTGGGCAGCTCGCTGGCGCTGCTCACCTTCGCCGGCACGGTCCTGGTCGTGCTGCTGGTCGGCTTCGACGTGCCGGCCCGGCTGAACCGGCTGCTGGACCCGGAAGCGCCCAGCGACCACCTGGCCGGCGAGGAGTCGGCGGTGGCGGGTGCGGGGCCGGGTACCGCGCGCGTGCAGCAGGAGGCGTAGGGGGTGTCTTACGGATCATGCCGGGCTCGCGACAGCGCACCGAACAGCCATGACTCGTACGAGTGACGGCGTTCGAAGGGCGCTCCGGCGGCGGGCGGGCGGCGGCAGGATGCGGAGCCATGGATGCCGTACGCGTCGCGCTGCTGCGCGAAGTCCTCGCCGGTACCGAATGGGTCCAGGCCACCCGCCGCTTCGCCGGGTCGCTGCGCGCGTCCGTGGCACCGCACGGCGGCGGGCTGCTGCTGGTCGGCAGCGCGGAGTACGAACCGTGGCATCTGGCGGCGCACCTCGACGACGAGGCCGCGTGGTCGGGCCTGCCGGAGCTCTCGCCGACGCTGGTGCGGCACCGCGTCCCACTGGGCGTCCCGGCGCACCTCTCGGTGGGCCTCGGGCGGCTGGAGACGGCGCGGCGGGGCGAGACGCTGCTGGTCGTGGCGCCGGACGCGCCGGGGCCCCGCCTGCTGGAGCGGGTGCACGACGCCCGGCGGAACGGCGCGACGGTGCTGGCGCTGGACGCGGGCGACCGGGATCTTGAGGCGCTGGCGCACGACGCGCTGACGGTGCCGGGACCGGCGGTGCCGGCGGAGCTCGCGGTGGACGGGCCGGCCGGCCCGTCCGCCGCTGATCTGGACCTGGACACCGTGCAGCACCTGGTCAGCGCGGCGGCCGGCGAGAACAGCCTGCCCGCGCCGCGCCGCCACCGGCGCTTCCGCGACCGGCTGTCCCGGCTGGCCGACCAGCTGACGGCGCCTCCGCCGCCGCGCTGGTGACCTGCGAGCCTCCGTCATGTGCTGTGCGCGCCGGGCGTCCGGCCGGGTCCCCGTAGAATTGCTCGAATGCACGAAGAACTGCGCGGGGCCCTGGCCGGGGTCCTCGACGGGCTGCCGCCGAAGCAGGCCACGGCCGCCGTCGAGCGGCTGATCGCCAACTACCGCGGGCGCACGCCGACGGACGCCCCGGTGCTCAGGGACCGCGCCGACGTCGCCGCGTACGCCGCGTACAGGATGCCTGCGACGTTCGAGGCCGTACGGTCCGCGCTGGCCGCGGCCGGCGAGCGGCTGCCCGGCTGGGCGCCGGGCACGCACCTCGACATCGGCGGCGGTACGGGCGCGGGGGGCCGGGGGGGGGGGGGGCGCCCCGGCGGGTGTGGTGGGTGTAAGAAGCCCCGCCGGCGGGGGGGCGCCGACCGA